>JAUXKJ010000041.1 GCA_030624325.1 Nitrososphaerota archaeon | reverse complement strand
TTGACGAACTAATGGTTGGAGCTTTTCCAAATTCTATTATTGTTCTTGGAGGATGTGAAACTACCGAAACAACCAATCTAGCAGATTCTCTTTTACAACGCGGGGCATCAGAAATAATTGGGTGGGATGGACTTGTTAGCTCTAAAGACAATGACAAAGTTATCATGAAATTGTTAGAGAATACCCTTGTTAATGATGTGGAAATCCAACATGCATTACAATCAGTAATGCAAGAATACGATGAAAAACTTGCATTGCCTGCTACTTTGAAATATTATTCATCAGGTGCAAGCGATTCAAAGGGATAAAAAAATTATTTTGTCCGTGCATCCTCATAAGGTTTTTCTAGAGCAATCCCAATGTTATCAACTGTAACATTTTTTGAAAATTCTTTGTTATTACGCTCACACATTCGTCTATACATATTCACTGCAGTAAATCTAGGATGCATTGTTTCAAATTCTGTTTCTGACATTTCAATAAAACCACCCAAACCAACAAGATCTTTTGCGGCAGCTAATGCTTCATCATTAGTAATCTTGAGCATTTCTGAAATTTTTTGGTATGTCATTTTTCCTTTAGTAACTAATAGAAGAAATACTCTGGCTTGAATGTCTGTGAGTTGGATTTGAGAAATTAGATCCATTTTCACCTGTTCCAAATCCATGACAATTTGAAGGTAAATGATGTAATTAAAAGTCAATTATGGAACTTGGCTGCATCAAAACCTGAATTTTGCCAAAAATTGAGTTGTGTGAAAAAAACCAAATATACTTTATATTTGGTAAAAAAAGAATTTTGATTACTTGTCTAGCTATAAAGGAGCCTATTCCAACGAACAATCATTAAATTTTGTAATTCCCATAATTGTAATTCTCTTCCTTGGAATTATTTACGTAATGTCTCAACGCACAGGAATGGGTTTTACAAGTTTTTTTCTAATTGGTGCTGCTGGTATCACAATGATCTATTGGGTTAAAGTTCTCAAAAAAATGACAAAAGATCAAAAACCAAAGTATAGAGCAAGAGAGCAAGAGACTAAAAGCTGGGTTTACGATCTTATCAAGGGAGACGAAGAGGTTGTTTTTGTAGCTGAAGTTCCAGGACCAGAGGACAAAGTTATGGTTAGACTAATTGACGGAATACTTTACGTTCGAGGGTCTGGTGGTTTTTCAAAAGAAGTACCAGTCCAAGGTTCAAATGATATGCAAATTTATGATTTCAAGTATAGAAACGGAGTTCTCACACTCCGAATAAAAAAGCTATAGGCTCTTTGCCAACTCTAGTTTTTCTGGCAAGTACTTGTCTGTAATATTTGTTAATCCATATTTAGAAAATGCTTCTAACTCTGCTTTTCTTTTAATTTTTTTGAAAACTTCTAATTGTGTTTTCCAATTTCCTTCTTGATATCTAGGATCTTTTTGTAAATCACTAATTCTTTTAATGTCTGATTCAGTCATTGGGATAGTAGGTAGTTTATATTTTTCAATATCGGTTGCCCAAACTCCTAACCATTTTGCATCAGGTACAGTTAATTCTCTTAGATGGGCAGCATTTGCTGAACCAGATTTAATGACCATTGCAATGTGTTCACCATAAACATCACCGTCGGTTAAAATAACGACGGGCAAACCCATTTCATCATGCAATCTTTTTAGTAAGTTTCGTGTTGAACGTGGAGCTTGACCTGCAGTGTCTACGATTATAGCTTTAAATTTTTTATGAACTTTTTCTTCCACAAATCGTGTAAACAAACCTCCTTTTTCTATGGCAATTACTAATTCTGCACTAGTGTCTACCAATTCTGCAGTACTCAAACTGGGACCAATCAAGTAGCCATCAGGATGATCCGATAGATTTGATCTTCTTCCCTCATATCCGGGAACTGTATATTCAATAGTCAAATCACCAAAAACGCTGCTTCTTTCTTCAGGAAAAATACGTAAATCTTCTCGCGGTCTTGTTAATACGGCCTCCAAGTCCACGATGATATTATCAGATTCTGATTGATCCTCAAAATCAACAGAAAAAGCTTGAGAAGAATAATAGATGTCTCTGAGAGTAGATGATTTTTTTTCTTTAACTAATCTACTTGCAAAAAATGCTAGCCATATCATTTGTGTAAAGGAACGAAGCTGTGACATATTTCTAGAACTGCGTAAACTAGAATTGTTTCCAAGTATGTATTGTCTCGATTTCTTGTCATAAACAATATTGCTAACAGATCTGCTCGGTACAGAAAATTTTGGAAATTGTCCATTTTCAATGTCAGTATACACCTCATCACCTTTACTTTTTAATAGATTAACAAGAGATTTCCATTTCTCTTCAGAAGACTTTGTTGATAATTTTTTAGGCTTCTGTTTCGACAATCTTTACCTCCTCTAGCATTTTTTGATAATTGAGTTGTTTCTTCTTTCCAGAAAGTTCTGTGCAGAATTGTGCAATCAGCGGAATATATTTTGAATAAAGGTTTGCACGTTTTTTTGCCATTTCTGCTTGTCCTTTTTTAGACATGTATGAAGATAACTTTCTTGACAAAAATTGTAAGGCAAGTCTTAGTTCTCTTTCTATTTCAGGTCGATCAGCAACATTTTCTTTTCCTACCGTCTTATATGGAATTCTAGTTGAACAAATATGTGATACAATGACTAAAGGAGGATCATTTTTTACTTTGTATCGACCCCAATCAGTATCATTTACGACTTTTAAGACAACATCACTACCTTCATCATAAAGAAGTGGGATTCTATTTGCGAATCTGTAAACGTTTGGACCGTTAGATGGAATTTCTCCTCCGTATGCAATTCCCATCTCAATTACGAAAGGAAACCCAGAGTATGCCGAGGCTCTTCGTTGTACTACAGCTAAAAAGTCTGGATTAAAAAAACTTTTAATTCCTTTTTCAAAAGGTGTTTCTCCTAATGGAGCCAGACAACTTGGATCAGGAGACAAAAAGTCAGTATATTTTTGCAGAGAATCACTGAGCTTAACAAGTTCTTGATTAGTCATCGTTCCTAGTCTTTTTTCTGGTTTAAAACCAGCAAAATTTACAAACTTTTCTGCAGTTGTTCGACCAACTCTTTGGAATCGTTTTGTAAGAAATGTAACCAACATTTCTCCTTGAACAGTATTTGTTAGTTGTTTATAGTAATCACTTTCAGGATCCATATCAATTTCAAATGATTTTGATTCTCCAAAATCCCAGTAAGTCAATTTTTTATTTGCTACATCAATGGAATCAATGCGAATTTTGCTTAGCTTATCAAAGTCCATTTTTAAAAAGGACATCATTGCTAATACAACTCTAACTGGTCTTGTTAGAGTTGACCATTTTCTTTTTGTTTTTTCCATAATTCCATCAAAGTTTAGATCCTTTTTTTTCAAACCTAGCTCTGATCTAACCTTTTCTATAGTTTTATTATCAACAGTTGGAATCTGAAATTCTGAATCCCGTGACATTCGTTTAATTGTTTCAACATCGATTCCATATGGATGTGGACGTATGATTGAAGGTGGGGGCGGCATAGTTCGTACAATTTTTGTATATCGAAATTTTTCTCCTTTGGGATCATCAAAAGTGATAGTGGCATAAGGTGTGATCAAAGATGTTTGATAAACATAATCTCTAATTTTTGAACCTGCCTTGGAATAATCACCTTCAAGTGTAATACTCACAGACAAACCAGTTTTTGAAACTTCCTTTGTTTGGTGTTTTAGAATTACTGGTTTGTTTTTTTGTATATCTAATAATAATTCATATTCATCTTGTATTTGTCCATCGGTGGAACTTTTCACATTTACTGGCTTATTTGTTGTAATTTGTCCATAAAGAATTGCCATAGTAGCTCCAAGTCCAAACATTCCTCTGGCTTGTTTTAGTCCAAATTTTGAACCATATAATACAGTTCCAAAGGCTAATGGGACATATTTGGATTCAATACCTGGCCCATTATCTTTTACAGTGAGTATGTATGGTTTAGGATCAGGTTTTTCGGGATCTACTGCCTTAATAGATAAATGTACATCAGGTAAAATTCCCTTTTGATCACATGCATCAAGAGAATTTTCAATAAATTCTCTAACAGCAGTATATAATGACCTAGTTGGATTGCTAAATCCTGCTAAATCACGATTTCTATAAAAAAATTCACTAGGTGAAATTTGATCAAATGATTCTTGGTTAGAAGACATTTTGATCTTCCCACAATTTCATTCGTTCTTCTTTGTTTCTTCTTCGTGCAGCTTCAAGTTTGCCGTAAACAGAACCGTGCATGCTACCGCTAGAAAGATCTACTATTGCTCTAACAGCAAGTTTTAGTTGATCTGGTGAACCAATTATAGAAACTGTACTTCCATATACCGAAATATTTCCCCCGCTCAAATGTTCCATGTTTATCCTCGCCTTACCACCTTCTCCAATTATTCTCCCTTTTATCCTTTCAATTTGTGCAGGAGATTTTCCTGCAAACTCCTTCAGATCTATTACATGTAATGTATTTTCACCTTTTAGTAATCTCATTGCGTTTTCTGGAGAAAAACCACGACCAATTGCAATAACAATTTCCATAGCTTTGAATGGTTGAATATCTTCAATTTTTCCTGTTCCAATGATTAGAGTTTCCCCTGATTCGCTATCAATTTCTAATTTTACCAAACAGGTTTTTTCAATTTTTGATTTTACCTGTCCGGATTTACCAATAAGGGCGCCAATCCTATCATTAGGAATTCTAATTAATTTTTCAAAACTCATTTCATTACCTTAACTATTACATCTAATGGATTTTGAACAGTCAACCCTCGCTTAGCGAAGAAATTTGATATATTATTAATGTCTCTTTCAAGAAATTTTTCTGCATTTGGATGTAGACGATCAACTGCTGAACCAAGATCGAATAAAATTAAACCTTTATCGGTTTTGAAAATGTTATATTCAGAAAAATCACCATGAATCAATTTTGCATCTTTGTATAGTCTTTCAATGATAGATATGGCTGAGTGATAATCCTTCTCATTGATTTCAGTTTCAACTAATGTTTTTGCTGGAATGCCATTATTTCCAACAAATTCCATTACTAGAACATTATTCGATACATGAATTGGTCTAACAACAGGTAAACCACAGTCAAAACAT
>JAUXKJ010000017.1 GCA_030624325.1 Nitrososphaerota archaeon | reverse complement strand
CTTTTTGTAAGATTGGCAGGGTGTCCCTTTACATGCTTTTACTGTGATACTATTGAAGCACTTCCAATGGATTCTGGAAAAGAGTATACTATTGAAGAAGCTTGTAACCTGATTGATAAAAAATTACAAGATAAAACCTTCAAAGTAAATTTTACTGGTGGAGAACCATTAGTGCAACATGAAGCCGTTAGTGAAATGGCAAAACACGTGAAATCAAAAAACATCCCAACTTATTTAGAATCTTCATGTTATGATTCTAAAAAATTTTCATATGTTCTACCATTCATTGATTTTGCAAAAATTGAGTTTAAGACATCAGATGCCGAGTTTGTTGATTCAAAGCATTATTCAAAATTAATTGAAAATGCGATTACTTGTCTTAAAACATCCATTGAATCAAAGAAAGTTACATTTGTAAAGATTGTAGTTAGCTCAAAGACCCAACCTGAAGCATTTAAAGAATTAACTGAAAAAATTTTCAGAGTTGTTTCGAAAGATAATCTTACTGGATTTATCATTCAACCTTCCTATGGAATTGCAGAGCCAGGATTGGAATTACTTATGAAATTTTATGATCTTGTACAACCTTACTATCCAGAGGTAAGAGTTGTTCCTCAACTACACAAGTTTATTGGTGCACCATAAAAGAAAGGTTGACAATAGAAAATTTTAGGTTAAACTTTCAAATATAACTTCGATTTTCTTTTAATGATGGACCAAAATAGAATAAAAAATCTAGTTAGAGAATTAATTATTGAATTAGGAGAAGATCCAACTAGAGAAGGCTTACGTGATACTCCAGAACGTATTGCAAAAATGTATGAAGAAATTTTTAGTGGATATGATATTGATTCTGAACTTTCAGTACAATTTTCGGAGGACTCTGATGTAGTAATTGCAAAAAATATCCAATTTTATTCAATGTGCGAACATCATATTTTGCCTTTTTTTGGAACAATCCAAATTGCATATTCTCCTAACGGTCGGGTTTTTGGAATTTCAAAATTAGTTAGACTAGTTGAAAAATTTTCAAAAAGACTACAAATCCAAGAACGATTCACCAAGGAAATTGCAGATGAGCTTTACTCTCAAGGTGTCAAGGGAGTTGCTGTGATAGCAGAAGCTGAACACCTTTGCATGAGAATGAGGGGTGTAAGAAACAATGCTACTATGACAACTGCAGCTTTTCGAGGAATTTACGAAAAGAAAGAAGAACGAGAAAACATTATTGCCCTTATTAGGAAACGTCCATTTGAATCATTAAAGCTCTAAAAATTACTGAAAAAATAAATAATCAAACCGTTTCATCGCTTTTGTGGCAACCCACGACAATATTCATATTCCAGGTCAATCATTTCCACACTGGATCTGGTTTACAATTGAATTTTTCATTGTTTTGGGGATAGCTTTAGGCATTTCCCATCAATTAACTCCTGTATTTGAAGATATAGTCGTCAGCCAAAATTGGGTCTGCATTCAAGAGTCTCATATTACAACATGTTCTCAAGAAGAAGAAGTTACAACGAATGTACAAATGTTAATCTGGATTTTTTGGGGTATGATAACTGCTATTTTCTTTACTTGGTATATTATTATCCGCGGCTTAATTCTTAAAAAACCAATTTTAGGAAATCGCAGCTAAAATATTTAATTTTTAACTATCCATATACTTGGTTTTATCAACAATACCTGCTTCAACAAACGCTTTCTTTCTATTATTACATGACTCACATTTTCCACAATGTAGCTTGTTATTCTCATAACAACTCCATGTTTTGAAAACCCTATCTCCTAAAATTTTGTAACCCTTTTTTAACAAATCACTTTTAGAAAGTCCTTTACTAAAAGGAGACCAGATTTTAATTTCGTTTCTAATTTTTAATTTAATTCCGTCTTTTTCTCCCTCGTTGAGTGCCTTTTCCATTTTTTTTGCAAAGTTAGGTCTACAATCAGGATAATGCCAATCTCCTTTATGAGCACCATATGCTACAAGTGAAGCATTTAGTGTAAAAGCCCAGGCAGTTCCAATGGATAAAAACACTGCATTTCGAACTGGAACTACAATTGAATAATCAAAACTTTTGGGGATATTTTTTTTTGAGCTTGTAAGAACATTAGATTCTCCGTACAAATCTTTCATGAACTTTATGTCCAAAATTTTATGTGATTTGAGACCAAGGATCTTGGCAAATGATTTAGCTACCTTAATTTCTTGACTAGCTCTTTGTCCATAGGAAAAAGAAATCCCATAGAGTGAATATTTTGATTTTAGATAGGCACAAGTACAAATGGAATCAATTCCTCCACTAAAAATTACTACTGCTTTTTTCAAGATTTCACCTGTCTACTCGATCAAGACTTGAGGATTTGTGCACCTTTGCTTGGACGACAAATTACAATCTCACAATCTTTTTTGACGGAAGTAAAACCTTTTTCCATTGATCTTGCTATTTTTTTTAGATTAGAAGATTTTGTAGTAAAAGCAATCACCGAAGGACCTGCACCACTAATTGTAACTCCAAATGCACCAGCCTTTAAAGCATTATTTTTTACCTTAGAGAATCCAGGAATCATATGCTGCCTTGCAGGTTCAATAATAATGTCTTTGATAGAATTTCCTATCAATTTTGAGTCCTTGTTCATAAAACCAACAACGATTGCAGCTGCATTTGAAAGATTTACAATGCTATCAGATAATTTTATTTTTGTTGGAAGGACGCTTCTAGATACTTTGGTTTTTTTTGCAGGAACTTTCAACTTTGGGATTGCTACACATAAAACTAAATCATTTGGTGGTTCAATTTTTAAGACATCAAGAGGTTTTTTCCTAACAATTACAAAACCTCCCATAAGTGATGCTGCAACATTATCATAGTGAATTACTCCTGCGCTTGCTTTTTCACCCATTCCAGCAAACTCTAGTAAAGATCTTGGGTCAAGATTGAGTTTAAACAACTTGTTAACAGCAACTACTGTTGCTGCAGCTGAAGCTGCACTACTTCCAATTCCAAATCCAGCTGGTACTCCTTTTTTGATATTGATTTCAATTCCTGTTTTTATCTTGAATTTCTTTACCATATTTTTTACTACAAGGCCAGCAGTATTTTTTTGAGGATTTGTGGGAATTGAATCGGCAGTAATTATTTTAATTCCCCTGCCTTTTTTTGATATTGTTACCTTATCATAGAATGCATCAATTGCAAGACCAAAAACATCAAACCCTGGACCTAAATTAGCAGTTGAAGAAGGTGCCTTAACTGTAACACTTGATGCCACTAGTCTTCTACCTCGTCACCTAAGTTAATGGTTCTACTTAAGGCACTTTCTAAATTTACCATGCCTTCACCAGAAACATTAGAGATTGGAATCAAACCTTGTGCAAACCCACCGAGGTTTAAACTTCTTAAAATATTAGTTGTAAGTGTATAGGTTTCTCCATCTGCATCTTTAGAAATTGCTCCTTCCAACGATTTAAGATCTGATGACCATCTGATAATATCTTTTAATTTTTCACCAATAAGATCGGTTTTTGTCAGTACATTAATCGTAGGAAGATTCAATCTTAATTTAATTGAGGTAGCCAAAAGTGCAATTGATACAAAGTTTACTGGAGAAGTAATCAATGCTCCATCAAACAAAAACAAGTTTACCTTCTCATCAGAATCTAAATTTTGAACAAGAAATGGACCGCTAGTTCTGTATGCAAATAACTCAATTTGACCAGGAGTATCCACAATCAAATAATCTGGGTTTACATTATTGATTTCATTTTGAAATTCATCAAATTTTGAGGCAATCAAATCATTTGCCATTATCAAAGCTCCATTTGGTCCCAAGTCATATTGTTTCATAATTGAAACTATATCGATCTTATCTCTTACATCGATATCACAAGAGTAGGGTAAACTTTCTACTCCTGGATCTAAATTGAATATTGCAGCAAAGGCTCCGTTACTAGTATAGTATTCATAAATTCTAGAAGTTAGTAGGGACTTTCCTGAACCTGCAGTGCCAGTTACAAAAACAATTTTCAACCTTTTCGGTGTACTTTTTTTTTGATTGGCTTATATTTGAATCCATGAGAAATCCATCGAATGAATTGGCGAATTATTGCTATTCCAGCAAGTATGATTCCAATAATCATTATTGTAATTCAATTTGATATTAAACTAGAAGACGTCTTTGCTATAGGTCTTCTTCCCTTTGTTGCCACAGTAGGTGTTATGATGATCAAACTTGGTCTTCAAGGAGTGAAATTTGCTTATATTGCCAAACATTATCTTGGACCAATTGCCCCCTTTTGGAATCTTGTTGGAGTAAGAGTTGGGAGTGAATTTATCAAATTTACGACTCCTATGTTTGTTGGTGCCGAGTTTGTAATTATTTATTGGTTGCACAAGAAGGGCGTTTCTGCCTCCAAAGCATCTTGGGTTGCCATTTTAGATATTGTTACTGAAGTTTTTGCAGCAGGATTATTATCAATCATGGCAGGAATATTGGCTTTGATTAATGGAGCATATGTAGTAGCTGCAATAGTTCTTGGAACTAGTATTTTTGTAACAACTTTATGGTTGATTTTATTTTTCTTGTCATCAAAAAGAGTTTTCCAAATCCCACAAGGAATTGCAATTTTTGTAAAAAAACTTGGTAAAAATAAAGGCTCAAAACTCATTGACCAATCAAATCTATGGATGAAAGAAGTATGTTTAATGAGTAAAGAAAACTTTAGAACAAGAGAATCAAAGAAAGTATTTACAATTGGTTTTCTTCTTTCTATTGCATCATGGATTTTCTATGGAGTTTCCTTTATGGTAATAGCATTTGGAACAGGATATGTAATTGGTCTATTTGACTCTGTTATGGCAGTAATGGGTGCTAATGCGATTGGAAATTTACCAATCACAGTAGGAGGTTCAGGACTAGCAGAATTTGGATTAGTTGCTTATCTTAACAATCTTGATCCCTTTAATTTTCATGTTCCAGAAGAAAGTGTACAATGGAGTGCAGTGATTGGATGGAGAATTGCTACTTATTATGTTCCAATAGGCATAACTTGGCTTCTTTTAGTAAAACTAGCCTTACGTAAATATACAAAACCAGGAATTTCATAGAAACTACTTTATTTTCAATTTGGTTTTTTGATTTATGGAATTCAAAAATAAAGTAGTTGTAATTACAGGAGCTTCAAGTGGAATAGGAGAGGCTTCTGCAATAAAATTTGCGGAAAAAAATGCTAAAATTGTGATGGTGGGTAGAAGAAAAGAAAAATTACTTGAGGTAGAAAAAAAAATTTCTAAATTTAAAGCTGAAACTCTTGTATGCAAATGTGATGTTTCAGAAAAATCCGAAGTAGAAAAGATGAGTAAAGAAGTTTTAAACAAATTTGGTACAATTGATGTACTGGTAAACAACGCTGGTTTTGGAATCTATGGCAAAGTTTCTGAGCTCACCATAGAGGAAATTGAAGCTCAAATGTCCACTAATTATCTTGGGATGGTTTATTTTATCAAAAACTTTCTACCAAAAATGCTTGAACAAAAATCTGGACATATAGTAAATGTTGCGTCAGTTGCAGCAAGTTTTGGTTTACCCGGTATTGCATCTTACTGTGCATCAAAATTTGCAATGCTTGGTTTTTCTGAAGGACTACATCATGAACTCAAAGGATCAGGAGTAGGTATTACTGTTGTAAGCCCAATTATGGTTCGTACAAATTTCTTTGATCATCCTTCTTTTGAAACAATGCCAAAGTATTCTTCAACATCCTTAAGTGCAGAAACCGTTGCAAAAGCTGTTGTTAAAGCGGCAAATTCCTCACGACTTGAAATCATAGTCCCTCCAGTGGTTAGAGGAGCAGTATGGGCAAAACAGACCTTTCCTTACATAATTAATCCAATAATTGGTTCTGCATTTAAAAAACAACTAGAAAAATTAAATTAAAAAATTATTCTTCAGGTTCACTTGGAGCCTCATCAGAGCCTACATCAATAGGCTCCAATTTTTTTAAATTAAATTGATAGATTGCATTCATGTCAATTTCTTTTTCTTTTTTTAGAAATTCTGTTACTTTTTTGCTCAATGGAGCCTTTAATGCATCAAAAGTAAACTCGTAAACAAGTCCTCTTTCTAATTCGTTTGTTTTGATTGATTTTGGTAGATCTAGTGTTACAATATGTCTACCATCTTCAATTGGATCGTAAAGCTGGGCATCGGCTTTACCGTCTTGCTCATAAATTTCTAAAAGGTAACCTGTTTTTGTTTCCGACTTTGGTTTTCCAAATTTTGCACTTTTAATTTCATCTGAAACCCACTGTGGAATATCCTCTTTCTTTTTTGCCATAATTCATCAACTAACGCTATATCTGACGCTTTTCTTTCTTACTTTTTTGCCACCATTCCAAATAATCATATTGTTTATCTTCTCGCGTTACCTCTCTTTGGTTTAGACGATCTCTAATATCACTAATTTGTTCTCGTGATGCGTATAGGCCACATTTTTTACAGATAAAGTTTTTAGTTGCAGGATCTAATTTCATGGGAAATTCACCTTCTTGTGGTGGTTCAATTTCAGAAATCTGTCCTTCTTCTAATGTGGCCTGTTTTGCCAATATGGCTTTTCTTTTCCTTGCAATACATTCTGGACAATCAGGCAATGATGTTTTCACAGAATTTTTCCATAAAAGCGTTCCCACCACTAGCTGATCGGATGTAAATTTTTCTGTTTACGGAATTTCTGGTACGCGGATCATATCTTCATCCCTTTCGGTCAGTTCGCCCGTCGAACATACCGCGTACCAGATTAATAGATAACTCAACTGAAATTATTATTATTTCTTGTTTTCTAGAACCTCACAGACAATTTTTGCTGTGTTTTCAG
>JAUXKJ010000061.1 GCA_030624325.1 Nitrososphaerota archaeon | reverse complement strand
GTTTAAAAAAATTAAACTTTGGAAAACCTCCTCATTCAATAATAATTCCAGGTTTGTTACACTTTACAGAATCAGATGCGCTAAAGGTTTTAGCAAAATGCGTTGATGAACCAATTGATAATTCATCTGAAATAAAAAAAATTTCAAAACAAATGATCGAAAAGTATGTTCCAATGGTCAAAAAAGAATTAGAAGAAATTACTCCTTATTTTAAAAAATCTAAAGAATTTCAACCAGTTTTAGAAAACGCCCAATTATACATACAAGATGCAGAAAAATTCCTAGAACAAGGAAGAGACGAGGTAGCAATATTGAGTATAGGATATGCTGATGGGCTAGTAGATGCTTTGAGAATTTCAAAAGGTTTTGAACCCAAGATATAGTTTTAATGTATGAATTAAAAAAGAAAGGGAAGGTTGTCGTACTAGTTGGATATCATTGATAAAAACATCCTAGTGGCATTGTATGTAACATCTCTAACAAACAAGAATGTTAATGAAATTTTAAAGAAAAAAATTTTCCTGACCGATAAAGCAATTGAAGAACGATTAAACAATCTACAAAAAAATGGACTTGTAGAAAAGGACAAAAAATCTCTTACAGAACTTGGTAGAACTTCTCTTAAGGTAGTTTTAGCAGGAGGTGTTTTTGATATAATTCATCCAGGTCATATTCATACTCTTAATTCTGCAAAATTGTTAGGCGATGTATTAGTTGTTGTTGTTGCAACTGATAAAACTGCTGTTAAGATGAAAAAAAGAACTCCATTACACAATCAAATTCATAGACAAAACCTAGTAAATTCATTGTCAATGGTTGACCTCTCTTTAATTGGTCATGAAGATGACATTTTTAAAACAGTGGAAATGGTGAAGCCTGAAATTATTGCATTAGGTTATGATCAAATTCATCAGGAGAAATTCATTACTGATGGTTGTAGGAAATTAAATTTGAATGTAAAGGTAGCTAGATTACAATCACCTAATCCAGAGATATCTAGTTCTAAAATTGAAGAAGAATATGGAGAACATATTCATGACATCTAAAAAAAAAGAATCTGTAGAAAAAATTGAAAGACTCCGGGTAATGGGAGAATTATCTGCAAGAGTTGCTCATGATCTTAGAAATCCTCTTGGAGTAATAAAAAACGCAATAGAATTGATTGAAATTGATTCTAAAAATAATTTTGATGAAAAAATGAAAAAAAGAATTACAATGATAAAAAATGCATCAGACAGAATGATACGTCAGGTTAATGATGTTCTAGATTTTGTTAGAACTAAACCATTAGAATTAGAAAACAACTCTATTTCTGAAATTCTTAATTCATCCCTAAAAGTAACAATTCCAAAAAATATCAAAATTTCGAAGTCTAATAATGATGCTAATTTACTTTGCGATAGTAGGCAATTGGAAGTTGTATTTAGTAATTTAATTACAAATGCAGTTCAAGCCATAGAAAACAATGGTGAATTAAACCTTAGAATAAACGAAGAACCAAAGGAAGTGATTGTAGAAATAGAAGATTCTGGTTCAGGCATACCACAAGAAAATATATCAAAAATTTTTGAACCGCTTTTTACCACAAAACCAACTGGCACTGGTTTGGGATTAGTTAGTTGCAAAAATATTGTAGAACAACATGGAGGAACGATTTCTATTAGCAATAATCCAACAGTATTTACTGTTAAATTGCCAAAAAATTCCAGAATTAAACAGGAATAGGAATTCTAATAGAAAGTTTTGAACCGTTTTTTATTTTTGCTTCAGCTCTTAAGTTAAATTTTGAAATCAACTCAATAATAGAAATATCATGATGGGTTCTTTCAAGAGTAATTAATTCACAATTGATAGAATTGTTTAACTTTGCCTTGAAACATTTTACCCAACCATATGTCCTTTTTCCATCTGAAAATCCTTGAATTTCAATTCCTGGTAAAGCGTTAAATTGTTGTGCAGCCTCAACGTGCTCCTTTTGATTTAATTTCACGTTTAGTGTTCCAGGAAATGGAACATAACCAATTTTTTTTCTAAATTGTTCAGTATAACCTTTTTGAGACATATAGTAAGATCCTTCACCCATTCCAGATACAAGAATTCCCTTGAGTTCTATATAGGAGGGAAAAGTGTGCAAACTAGTCTTTAAAATTGAAGACAACTTTACCATTTCAGAATAACCTTTGGGAGTAATTTTGACTGAAACTTTTCTACCATTCATAATTCTTTGGATGAAACCATCTTTTTCTAATTCTAAAAGATGTTTTGATGCTGCTTGTTGCGATTTTTGAATACTCTTACCTAACGAAGATGTAGTTATCGGTACAAAATTATGCTTAGCTCCTTTAGAAATTAATTGAGTGAGGGTAAGAATATGTTGAACTTTAAGTTCGGTCATATAATTTAGGCAATGCCTAGTTCTGTAAATGTTTTCAGAGTTAACCCATCATGACTTGCCAATTTTGCAACTCGATGTCCTATGACACATTCTATTCCTGCTTGCTTTGCTCCATCTAGCAATCTTTGTGTTATAATGCCGTCTAAAATAAGGTATTTTATTCCCGATTGAGAGGAAAGTTTGTCTACAACTTCACTTATTGGAACTTTGAAAATTTCTTTTTGATCGTCATCTAGAGCTACAGCTTCTAATGTTTCGTTTAAGTCCGGATAAACTTTGTTAGCAATTTCGGCAATGGATTTATCACCAGGGTCATCCAGTGTTGGTTTTGTTGTTTCGGCTTTCATGTCTTCTGCAGTACTTCTAAGTATGTCATCAATTTGTTGAGGAGTGAGTTCTTCTACTTCAACTCCTTCAGGCGCTCTATGTTCAACATCGATATGTACTAGTGATCTTAATTCCTTGAGAATAAAACCACCTGCTCTATCTCCATCTAAAAATGCTACCACCTTGTCTTTTTTATCACATAGCTCTTTTACGGATTCATCAATTTTTGCACCTTCTATTGCAATTGCATTATTATAACCTGCACGAAGTAAATTAATGACATCTGCTCTACCTTCAACCAAAATTAGCCAGGACGAATCAAAAACTCCACTTCCACAATGTAACTTTTCAGTACCATATGTGGTTATTTTACCACTACTTCCTTCATGAACATCCTTTAACATGGTATCACCCTCACTAACTGATTTGGTTGACCATTTCTGTTTGATCTCTTTTGCTCGTTTTACGATATCTTCCTTTTTTGACGCTCGAACATCATCAATAGAATCTAATTTGAATTTACAATCAAATGGACCCACTTTATCTATACTCTCTATTGCTGCAGAAATTAGAGCACATGTATCTATGTCAGTACTCATTGGAATTAGAGAATCGCCAGTAGTTGCATTATTTGTAGAGTGTGTGTTTACTTCGATTCGACCTATTTTTGAAACACGTTGAAGTTCATTTAGATTCATCTCTGGTCCTAAAAGTCCTTCAGTCTGTCCGAAAATTGCGCCTATAATATCTGCGCGTTCGACCAGTCCATCAACGTCAAAGGATAACTTAACATGATATTTGACAATTCCTGATTTATGCAATACGTAATCATCTCCTTAATAATCAACGAATTTATTTTTCTATCAAGAATATAAGTGCTTATCGTAATTAAACGCACAGTTTACTCAATGGATATATTAAGACGGTATGAAAAATTCAGTTTACACTAGAGCATTTCAAAAAATTAGAAAAAAATGATTTTACTCTGTACTAAAGGAGCTACCACAGGAACAAGATTTTGTGACGTTAGGATTGTTTATCTTAAATCCTGAACCCATCAAACTTTCAATATAATCTATGTTCGCTACTTTTAGATGATATTGACTGTAACTGTCTACGAGCAATTTTACTCCTGTTTCTTCAAGGATTGT
>JAUXKJ010000064.1 GCA_030624325.1 Nitrososphaerota archaeon | reverse complement strand
ATGACCACAGAACAAGTTTTCACCCCCCGCGATGTTTTACAAGCTTTGAGTTTGGATCTTCTAAATTAAGAATTAACTTTGAAAAATAAAATGAATTCAAAATATTTTCTAAAAAAGAAGGAATCTGTTAAAAATTTAAAGATGCATCTAGAACTTATCAAAAAAGATCTAGATGATATTAATAAAAAAATCTATTCGACAGAAACTAACGAAAAAATTTCAGAGTGGGAAAAATTAGAATTTGTAGAAGGAAAATCTATTGACGACCTAAAAGAACAACAAATAAAATTATCTCATGAAATTACCTCAATTCAAAAAGAGCTTAAAGGAAAAAAATCAAAATCTCTTCTCATTATTGAATTATTTCTTCTACCAATAGTGTTTTTGCTAATTACTGTATCTGGTATAGATACGGATATACTTGATTTGTCATCTCAGGAATCAAGTCCTATTAAAACAAAATTTTTCATTGAAAATCTAAAAGGAGATACGGTAAACACATGGAAGTCTTGGCGATTGGTAGGTACTTCCATGAATGTTAACATCGTAAGTCCAAGAAGTATGGAAGAAGACAAGATTGATGTTATTATTGATGCAATTAAATCAGAAGAATCAATTGATGTAGATGATTCCCTTACTCATAAGGGGCCTAGAGGAACAAGTTCAACATTTTTCAAAGGTTGGACTGGAGCTCTCAAGGATGCATCAAATACTGAATCCTTGTATAATATCCCAACAGATTTCAAAGTTATTAGAAGAAGTGGTGGGGAAGGTGACATAATCATTACACTTTCTAACATTAAAGACAATGATGGTTTTACTGGATATACAAAATCAATAGTGGACGGAAATGAAATTCTAAAATCATTCATTACAATTTATGATATATCTAATCTAAACGATGAAGAGTTATCAACTATAGTTAGACATGAATTTGGTCATGCTATTGGTCTTGGACATTCTACTGCACCAGAAGATTTAATGGCACCAACTATTGATATGACTATCCCTTACATTTCCGAATGTAATATTGCAGCTATTAAAGATCTGTACTCTGGAATCCAAGGAGACACAGTTTGTGAAAAATAAAAAAATGTTTATCTAAAAACCATCTTCGTTTAGAATTAAACCCAACAATGCAGCTCTTGTATACATTCCATATTCAGCTTGTTTGAAATATCTTGCTTGTTTGGTTTTATCTACTTCAGTAGAAATTTCATCCAAGCGTGGTAAGGGATGTAATATTATTGCATCATCTTTCATTTTATTTACAAAATCCATTCCAATTACGTAACTTCCCTTAACTTTGACGTATTCTTCTTCATCTGGGAATCTTTCTTTTTGAATCCTTGTGACATAGAGTACATCCAGCTCATCAATGTATTCGTCAATGTCAGTGGATTCTGTATATGAAAGTCTTTTTCGTATTTCATAGGTAGAATCTGAACGAATTTTCAAGGATTCTGGAGAAATCAGATGAACGTCTACATCATAATTTCCAAGCGCGTAAAGAAGTGAATAAACTGTTCTTCCATATTTTAGGTCTCCAACTATTCCAATTTTTAGACCATCAATCTTTTTCTTTTCTTTTTTTATTGTAAATAGATCTTGTATTGCCTGAGTGGGATGTTCTTCAGTACCGCTTCCACCATTAATTACAGATTTTGATGAAATCTCTGCTGCAAATCTACTAGAACCATCAAGAGGATGCCGTAAAACTAGAACATCAGAGTAAGTTGACATTATTTTCACAGTATCAGCTAAACTTTCGCCTTTTTGTGTAGATGAAGATAAAACCTCAGAAATTCCAAATGATGTTCCTCCAATTGATGCAATCGCAGATTCAAAACTTAGACGAGTTCTAGTACTTGGTTCATAAAACAAATAGCCTAGAGTTCTTCCCCGTCCAATTTCACGTCGTTCATTTGGTTTAATCTCCAAAATTTTATTTGTAGAATCAAAAATTAATTCTAGTTTTTGTTTATCCAAATCTCTTACAGAAATAATGTCTTTTTGAAAAAATTCATTCATTCTTTGAATCATATATACTGGTGGATATACAAAGTATTCTGATGCAGGAATCAGATCTTTTAGTGAGACGAATAAAAGATGGAACTGTTATTGACCACATTGACCAAGGAAAAGGACTCAAAGTTCTAGAGGCATTAGAAATAGATGGAAAAGCGGGAAATGTTATCACAATAGCTCTCAATGTACCCAGCTCAAAATCAAAGAAAAAAGACATCATTAAGGTAGAAAACAGATTTCTTGAAGATGCTGATACCAATAAACTGGCAGTTATTGCACCAAAATCCACTATCAATATTATAAAAAATTACAAACTTGTAGAAAAACGACGTGTTTCTTTGCCCAATGAAATTGATCAGATTTTTAGATGTTCAAATCCTGATTGTATAACAAATAGCAATGAGTATATCGAATCAATCATGGATGTCATAGACAAATCAGGTCTTGTACTAAAATGCAGATACTGTACTAGAATTTTAGATGTAAATAAACTAAAATATTATTAAAAGTCTGAAAAATTTTTCTAAAAAAATATTTTATTGTCCTAAGATGATGAACATCATTACTATACCATAGATAGCAATTGATTCAACCATTCCTATGAAAATGAAAACCTTTGATTGAAGTGCTGGATTTTCACTAATTACTGCAAGACCTGCAGAACCTACATAACCTAAACCTACACCTGCTCCACCTGCTGCAACACCAAATGCAATTCCTGCACCAATTAGTTTTGCCCCAGAATCAGAGCCACCTACAGATTCTTCTTGTGCGTAAGCTACTGCCATAAGACCTGAAATAGAAATCATCATAGTTGTTAAAAGTAAAAGCATGAGTGGTTTCATTGCCGTGTGATCTCCCAAGGTTCCATATTTAAATCATGATGTGTTTTGTGAGTCAAATTTGATCCAGCGTTTTCTTTTTGAAATTTTTAAGATCTTCTTTAATTGATTTTTCAGAATTTTCATAATCTTGCGCCAAAACTTTTTTTGAATCTTCTAATTGTTTTTTAATTTCTTCTTTAGTCATTTTGTTTTCTCTTCTCAATTGCTGCTTTTACTTTTTTTAATCTTGCGAATTCCTCACGTTCTCTTTCTTCCAAAGTAGAAAGGATGAATTTTATTCTTTGTTGATATTGTGGAATTATTACATTTTCAAGTGCATTTAATAATTTTTGAGTTTTCTCAAGGGCCTTTGCTAAACTAAAAATAGAATTTTCAAATTCTGCAGCCTTACATATTTTTGGAAGCATTGATTTGATTTGTTTTGATGCTCTATCAATTGAAGAATTTGTATCTGCAAAACCATATGGCATAGATTTTGTATCTTTTTCAGTGACATTGAGTACAGGAATTTTTACATCAACGACTCGTTTTACCTGAACATCAACTTCCATAACTGCAGGTGCTGATTGTGCTACAGAGTCAACTGTACTTGTACCCAATCTTAAATAAGCTTCATTGACTGATTTGTAAACATCTTGAAGAGGTTCCCAAATTCCCCCTCTTGCTTTTGTTGCCTGATCTATCATTTCTTCAATATTTTTTAGTAAGACTTTTCTTTTGTCATCAAGAATTTTTTGAACCATTGTTGCGACTTGACTAGAACGTTTATACTTGAAAAGTTCAATTTTAGTTGCAACTACATTTTGTCCAAAAGACATAAGCTACTTTTCCTTGTAATATTGTTCAATATACTTGTCTTTGATTTTGTTCAGTTCATTTTTGGGAAGATTAGAAACAGCTTTCCATTGCAATGAAAGT
>JAUXKJ010000103.1 GCA_030624325.1 Nitrososphaerota archaeon | reverse complement strand
TCACGTTTTATCTCCTCAAGTGGCAGAATTTGTCGTGGTTCATGAACCACTAATCCCTGTGCAATTTTACGCAATTTAGGCACTAATCGATGAAATTCAGACTTTAGAATTACAGTATTTACTCCATACCATCCTTTTTGGCTCAATGGACTAATCGTAGGTCTTTTGAGTGACGGCATATCCTTCAATAGCCTTTGTAAATTATTTTCCTTGACATTTAGGTAAATATGGAGATGTTTTCTTCCAAGTACTGCTCCCCGTAATAATGTCACAATATCGTAAATTTTTTCTCGTTTTTTCTTGTCTTTGAGCGATTCTTTATTTGCAATCAAGTGAGCAGAGGATTCTAAAACTTGATCTATTATCTTTAGTTGATTTTGTCCTAGTGTAGTTCCCGTTTCTGTAACATCCATAATTGCATCCACATCTTCTGGAGGTTTAGCTTCAGTTGCACCAAATGAAAGATAAATTTGAACATTTTTGTTTTTTCCAAGTTTTAACCATGGAGTAACTATCATAGGATCTTTTGAACCATAAAGTTTTTTGTAAGCTTTGCAACTTTTGATATATTTTGAAGCAGTTGTGAGATATTCACTTGAAATTCTTAGTACTTTTTTTTTCTTAGCATATGCAGTAATCATTGCATCAAGATTTTTGAAGTGAAAGCTCTCAGGTATTGCAAAAACTAGTTTAATTTTTCCGTATTCAAGATCAAAAATAGTTTCAACTTTAGCTTTTGTTTCATCAACCCAGTCATTTCCAGTAATACCAACATCATACAGACCTGCATTAACTAAGTTAGGAATTTCTTGTGGTCTTACCATTTTTACTTTGATTTGTGGATCATCTAGTGATACTCTGTAAGTACGACTCTTACGAGTTACCTTCGTCCAAGCTCTTTCAAGAATCTTGAAAGTAGCTTCTTCTAAACTTCCTTTTGGAATTGCAAATTTTACTTCGGACATTCCGTAATTCTCTAAACAATCTGCTATATAATTTGGTGTTTAAATTTGGTCGAGTAGCTCTTTTGCTCTATTCAGTGAGATATTATTTTCCTGAACCATTTTCTGAACAATTTTTTCTACCTGGTCTCCACCTGCCCCTACAGCAGCTGCTAGGTTTCTTGCATGTAGTTTCATGTGTCCTTTTTGAATTCCTTCAGAGGCCAAAGCCCTTAATGCACTTAGATTTTGAGCCAAGCCTACTGCTGCCATTACACATGCAAGCTCACTTGCTGACTTTACTCCAAGAATTTTTAGACATAGTTTAGCAATTGGATGAACATTGATGATGCCACCAACAATTCCTACAGAAAGTGGTAACTCTATTTTTCCTACCAAGTTTCCATCATTGTCTTTTTTCCATTCAGTAAGCGAACCATAACGTCCTCCTCTTGCAGCATATGCGTTTGCAGCAGCTTCTATTGCACGACTATCTTGACCAGTTGCATTTGCAACTGAGATCGTTCCATTCATCACACCTTTGTTGTGAGTTACTGCTCTATACTCGTCGTTTGCTGCAAATTGATAAGCTAAAATGATGTTTTTCACAGTTTCTTCACCACCCAAATCTTTTTTATTAAAAGTTGCCGTAGCTGAAACCATTCTTTTTGTAGAGTAATTAGAAAGTATTCTAAGAAGTACTTTTCCACCTGTCAGTTTTTCAACAAGTGGTGCAACAGCTTCACACATTGTATTTGTAACATTTGCACCCATTGCATCACCAACATCAATGAGTAATTCTACAATAAGCATTGGGCCTGACTCTGTAGTAATTTCCCTACATGTAACTTCCTTTGCTCCTTTTCCGATCTTTGGTAAAGTCTTACTTTTTGAGTTGGCTAATTCTAAAATTTCTTTAGAAGATTGCTGAATTTTTGTAATTGCTGATTTCACATCAACGTTTACTACTTGAATTTGTCCAATACTAATTGCATCACTAGCTTGAGCCTTAAAACCACCATGAGCTCGTGTCATCTTAGCACCCTTTGATGCAGCTGCTACAACAGATGGTTCTTCAATTACCATTGGTACAAGATAATCTCTTCCGTTTACCTGAAAGTTTGTTGCAATTCCCAATGGTAATGCAAATGTTCCAATTGCATTTTCAACCATCTTATCTGCTTCATCAAAAGTAATTCCACCAGTAGATTTTTCTAAAATTTCGATTTCCTCGTTTGATAATCCAGAGAATTTTTTAACTATATCCAATCGTTCTTTTCTATCCTTTTCAAAAAATCTTGGAATAGATGAATCATTCATTTTAGTATCCTCACCAATTTATCATCATCACTATCTGGAAAGGCTCTGCCGTCGGTATTTGAAGTAATGAGATAAAGATAGCCATCAGGTCCTTCAGCTACATCACGAATTCTTCCTAGTCCGCTCATGATACTATGTTGTGATATCAAGCCATTTTCATTTATTTCCAGTTGGTCAAGTTTTTGGGGTCCTAAGGCAGCCAAGATCATATTATTTTGAAGGTCAAGTTTGTCTCCTGAATAAAATATGATACCTCCAGGTTCAAGACTTGGATCATAGCATGCCACGGAATCTTCAAATTTTTTATCGCCGGAACATTGCTGTTCAGGCCAACCAAAATTTTTCCCAGGAATTATCAAATTAATCTCGTCATTTTTTGATGGTCCAAGCTCTGTAACATACAAATTTGCTGATTCATCCCAAGCAATTCCTTGTGGATTACTATGACCAATTGAATACACTGGTGAATTTGAAAACGGATTATCTTCAGGAAAAGTTCCATCATCGTTTAATCTTAATATTTTACCTGCCAAGGATTCTAT
>JAUXKJ010000049.1 GCA_030624325.1 Nitrososphaerota archaeon | reverse complement strand
GATTACTGGAATGTTTGAAACATACATGAGCTTGATTGGATAAACTGCAGAAAATCCTCGATATTTTGTAGAAACAATTGGAATTTCTATTTTCATTCCTTGTGTGTATACTAGTATTAACATAATGCCTGCTGTAAGTAATAGTCCAAATATACTTGGAAGTTGGTTGTACCGGAAGAAGACATTAGATAGGTCACCAGCCATTGCTGATTCGGCAATAAATGGCATTATACCAATTGAGAATCCATCTCCTGCAGGTAAAGGACTGAATATACTCCAAAGAATTTGTTGAGCAACTCCTGCCATAATGAAAAGACTGATTCCGCTGCCTAGCCCCCATCCTTTCTGGACAGTTTCATCTAAGAACATGATAATAATTGACGCGCCCATCAGTTGACCAACTAAGATGTATAGGATTGTAGGATCGCTTATTCCTGGCCCATACACAGCAAAGCCATACACTGCGGATTCTGCAATAATTACAATGTATGTTACAAGCTTTGTGGCTGTCTGAAAAACTCCTCTTTCTTCAGATTTTTTGAAATCAAATTTTAGTATTTCAGAACCTCTAAGCAATTGCATCAAAAGCCCTGCTGTAACGATTGGACCAATACCAAGTTCAACAAGTGTTCCTTGTTGGGATGCAAAAATTACACGAGCAAATGCAAGAAAGTCAAATTCTGGAGTTGTTGCACCAAAAAGTGGCGTTTGACCCATTATCATGTAAATGAGTAAAATTCCACCACACCAAAGCAAACGGGTTTGAAGTGGAAGTTTCTTTTTTGGTTTAGGAACCTGTGGTAAGTATGGTTCAGCCTTTGCTACAAATTTTCTAACAAACGCAGTGGCAGACCCTTCAGCCATTTGGAGTTAACACCTCGCCCCCTGCTTGTTTGACTTTTTCTTGTGCAGACTTTGTAAATTGTTTGATTTTTACGGTATATGCATTTTTTACTTGTCCGCCACCAAGTAATTTATCATAACCTAGTCCAACAAGGTCAATTATTTTTTTTCCTTGCTCGTCTTTTCCAGATTTTGCAAAGAGATCATCGAGTTCTCTAACACTAGTCCATTTTTTTATAATATTTGGGTGAGGTGGATGAGTAGAATCATGACCAAAATGATCTGGAAATTCTTTTAACATTGTACTAAAATGATGTTTTAGCATTCCAGATTTACCCAGTCCCCCCTTGTGACCACTGGCGCGGTGTTGTGCTACTTGACCCCAACCATGAGTCCTAGAACCTCTTAGTTTACGAGTTTTTCTATTCCTTGTAGCCATTTTACATCATTCTTTTTACAATTTCACTTAGTTCTTTATTCTGACCAAGTATACCTTTTTGTCCATACAATTTTTTTGTGCTTCTCTTAAAGCCCTTTCTTGGTGGAGATAATGCAAACCATGGTTTTAGGGGGCTTAGTTTTGATAGAGAGGTTTTTCCGTCAGTTAGGGATGAAGCAAGCTCATCCATGCTTTTGAATCCAATTTTAGATATATCTTCAGTTGTAATTTTTTTGTAGCCTGATTTTCTTGCCTTTTTGTCTAACAATTCCTTCGTTGTAGAAATATCGATTTCCTGCCAAGAAATATAATGCTTAATTTTGTTTAACATTCCCAACGTATTTTCTTTAGCTGGAATAATTGTAGCACGTAATTTTTTTTCTAATTTTAATAGATTCAGAGTTGTTGTTGCCCAATAAGGAATATCTGCTTGTCCTCTAATTCTAACAACCAAAAAAGCATTTGCCATTTCATTCACCCTAGACTAAACGTTTGTGAAAGACATTGTAAAACAGCCTTTGAAGTAGAATTCATTGTAGTTGTAGAACCTTTTGCAGTAGTCCATGCGTCTTTGAGTCCTGCTAGTCTTAGTAGATTTCTAATTTTACCTCCTGCAACAAGACCCAGTCCCCTAGGTGCAGGCAAAATTTCAATTGTTACACTACCACCTTTTCCTCTAACTTTGAAGGGAACAGAGTGTTGTTGGTCACATCTGCATTCCCAACTACCACAGCCAAGTTTGACTGGATTGACATTAAGGTATGCTGCGTTATTTGCTTTTTCTATAGCAATTCTCATTTGTCGTGATTTTCCATTACCAACACCTAACCAACCATTTTCGTTTCCTGCAGCAACCATTGCCTTGAAGCGAGTTGACTGTCCATTTGCAGTCATTTTTTGTATAATTCCAACATCAATAACTTCTGTTTTTAAATCTGGTAATAATTTTTTGATTATTCCTGCTTCTTGAATTCTATAACCGTTTTCTAAAATTTCTTCCATTGATGTAATTTCACCAGCTGCAACTTTTTTTCCTAAACTAGTTTTAGGAATCCATGGCGCTTCTACTCTTGGCTTTCGTTCTCTTCGAGGTCTGCCTTGTGGTGATCTCCCTTGTGGTGGTCTCCCTTGTGGTGGTCTTTGTTGAACTTGACTCATGCTGTTTTTACCTCGGAATCTATAGTTGATTTTACTTTTCCAACATCATTTTTTACCTTGAGATGTTGGCCATTAATTCGTTCATCTGATGGAAATGTTTCTGAATTTGCAGGAATTTGCAGACCTGCATCAATTACTCCTTTCAAAGCAGCAGCCATTCTTTGAGTATAACTATCAGTTCCACTGTAAAGAATAGCATCCTTTACGCCTTTGCCCATGGCCTTTTTGCCAGCAAAGTAACCTGTCAGATAAGCAGCTGAAACACTTTTTCTTGAACCCTTCCAGCCATTTTTTAATAGAAATCTAGAATGAGCAGATGCAATAACTTTGTCGCCTGCAAGTTCTGGTGCATGAATTTGAACTAGCATGTTTTCATTGGAAATTTTTACCGTGATAAAGTCTTTTTTGCCCATAAGCATAGCTCGTCTTCTACGGTAATTGGTCTTCTCTTCTCTTAATCTTCTCAATATTTTTGAATAGGCCATCTATACGGCAAAAAATTCGTTCCTGCTCTTATAAACGTTAGATGCCTAACAAAGAAACCAACAAAGCTTTTTGGGTATGCAAACGATTTTCTGCTTCATCCCAAACCACAGATTGTGAACCATCAATAACTGAGCTGGTAACTTCGAAACCTCTTTTTGCAGGAAGACAGTGCAAAAAGATTGCATCTTTTTTTGCATTCTTCATTAGAGCTGAATTGACTTGAAACTTTGGCAGGAATTTTTTGATTCTTTTTTTATCGCGGGTATGAATTGATGTAAAAGTATCAGTCATTACTACATTGGCATTTTTTACGGCATCTTTAGGATTGTTTGTAATTTCCAAGTCAACATTTTTTTTGCATTTTGCAACAACCGTTCTGTCAGGCTCAAATCCTTTTGGAGTGGCAACAGAAATGTTAATTCCTAATTTTGCACATCCATGTAAAAGAGAATTGCAAACATTATTTCCATCTCCAATCCATGCAATTTTTAAATTTTTTAATTTCTTTTTCTTTTCTTGAATAGTCATAAGATCGGCAAGTGTTTGACAAGGATGAAATGAATTTGATAGACCGTTAATTACTGGTATGGATGAATTTTTTGCAAGCAAATCGAGCATCTTGTGGTCATAAACCCTAGCCATAATCACATCTACGTACCTAGAGAGAGTTTTTGCAGTATCTTCTATTGATTCGCCTCGTGATAGCTGTAATTCATTTGAAGTCAAATGTAATGCATGACCTCCTAATTGAAACATTGCAGTTTCAAAACTAACCCTAGTTCGAGTTGAAGGTTTTTGAAAAATCATGGCTAGTGTTTTGTTCTTTAGTAGTGGTTTTGTTTTGGCACTTTTGAGTTGTTTTTTTAATTTTATAGCTAATTGGATTAATTGTTGAATTTCATTTTGAGATAATTCATCCAAAGTTAGAAAGTCTTTTGACTTTAGTTTCATTTTGAAAACCTCCCAAAAAGTGAGCGTTTCTTTTTAGGATTGTTGGATTCTTTGAGTTCTGAGTTATTCTTTATTATTTCATCAGGTTTTGGTCTACCATCAGAAATCCATTTTCGTATTTTTGATGATAATTCCTTTGCATCTTTATCGTTTTGTGGGGGTGGCATATCATACCAATCTGCGTAATTATTAATGTCATTAGTTTCAACTCCTTTGAAAGGATCGTCTCCGTTTTTTGTAGATATTTCTGGTTCTGGGATTTCCTCTGATTCAGTTTTTTGTTCTTTTGTAATCTGTTCAACATCTTCTGCCTGTTGTGTAATTTTCGTCTCCTCTCTTTGTTGTGTAATTTTATTGATTGCTGGTTATTGTGTTTGAATTTTTTCTTCTGTATCAGAAAGTTCCATTTCTTCAGACGTATCAAAAACAGTTTGTAGAAATAGTTCTTTATCAAAAGCCTTTAGATCTTCGTATTCTTGTCCAACTCCAAGATAGAGTATTGGAGTAGAAGTTACCTTCACAATTGACAAGGCCGCACCTCCACGAGCG
>JAUXKJ010000031.1 GCA_030624325.1 Nitrososphaerota archaeon | reverse complement strand
CGAATGCTTTTTCTTTCTACAACGGTTTCAGGTGCAACAATGTAATCACCAATTGGTAGAGTCTTAATCTCAGTATTGACACCAACTGCCTTTAACAGATCTGGAATCCCACTCTTTTTTTCTCTCTCATCGATAACTATTCGCAGTTTGTTAAGATTCACAAGAAAGATTTGTTTTGTATGTTAATATTTTATTTGGGTGGCTCTGGTTTTGGGGGAGTATTAGAACTAGTAGCTCCTGAAGATGAACTTTTAACCATCTGATTAATTTTTGATTCCTGTTCCTTTATTGTTTCTTTAATTCTTGTCTCCTGTTTTCCCAGAACAGTAACTCGTGTATTTGCCAATTCTTTTCGTTCTTCAAGCTCTGCAATGAGGTCTTTTTTGTTTGATTTTATGAGAATTGAACCTGCGTGTTTATAGACATCGTCATCATCACCTGCCTTCTTTAACTCTTCTAATGCTTTATCAGACTCTAGTTGCTCTAACTCCAATTGCTGTTTTTGAGCCATAATTGATTGTAAATTTTGCTGAGCTTGTTGCATTTTTACTAATTGTTCTTGCAGCCAGGGTGGTATTTGTTGTCCAGAAGCCATTTGAATCAATCAGGAATTGATTTTCTTATATTTTTACCGATTCTAATGAATCAAAGCTTGCTTGAATTAAACGCAAAGTGGAATTTAGGTTAGCACGAAGATGAGGAATTTGTTTTGATTGGATTTTGATGAAAATTTTGTCATCTAAAGTAATTTTTGTTTCTGTCGGATTTTCTGGATAAAATTTGTTATCAGTGTTTATAGAATCAAAAATTGCTTTAGTTTTTTCTTTTGCATCTATCTCGATTTTGGCATCAATTCGGAATGTCATAAGCTGTTCCAGCGATTTTATATCCACATTTTTTGCATAGCCATATTCCAACGGCTGGCCTGCCAAATTGTTTTGAACCACAGTCTGGACATCTTCTTTTTGCTTTTAAAATAGAATGAACCTGAGAGTATTGTTTTCTGGGTTTAATGCCGTATCTGGCTCCAAGACCTTTGAGCATTGTTTTTTTTGCCAAATTCTAATTTCCGCCTTTTGAATTTTTAATAATCTCTCTTATTTTTGCACTGACTGTGATTGCAATTTCTGAACACTTTATGAGTTGTTCAAGAGTAAAACCATCAGAGCCTCCTTTCTGAAGAGCGCAAATATTCCCATCTGAATTTGTAGTAATGGTCAATCGTGCATCCATACATGCCCATTCATCAGCATTTGGATCAACTACAATATGCTCACCCAGTCTTGCCATTGTTACTGATGTTGGTATAGTTGTAATTGGTGTATCAGATTCTTGTCCTTCAACAAGTGTTGGAACATCATCTTTCATTTCCCATTTAGGAATCTTACTAGAAAGTATAGCTGCAGTAGATGCATAAGCACATGCATCAAACAAGTTGCCATCATGGTCAATGACGCTGTTGTCAGAAAATACTCCAATTACTGATTTGTCTTTTTGCAAAACTAGTTGTGACAAATCAATCATTCCGCTTTCTCTTATTCCGCGGTCTACAACTCGAGCAAGTTCAATAACGCCTTCTTGTGGTGGGCCAGTCTCTGCAGTTGGATGTGCTAATGGTAAGATTTCTGCTGTGCAAATAAAAATTCCCTTATCCCCCATATCTGGGAAGGGCCTATCAGGTTGTATTTTAACTCCTGCCACAACTTCAGTATCTCCCAACCGAACTCGTGCAGAGCCATTTGCTTTTGGAATTACTCCAGTTTCTATTGAAAGAGGACGATGTTCATCGAATGCTCTACCGTCAATTCTTTGTCCTTTCTCGAGTAGGTCAAAAATCTGATTCCTTTTTAGCTCATCAAGTATTGAAATGTTAGCCATCTAGTCAGCACCATTCTCAAAGAATTTATTTTGAATTGCTTGTTTTTGAATTTCATACACTTGTTTACATCCAACAATTGCAGTCTCTAAACATTTTTTGTATTCATCTGATGTTAAAACTCCATCTAATTGAAATAGTGTGATTTTCCCCAAGTTTGGCATGTAACCAACTGGCATGTCTGCTTGGCCTGCCTGATCTTCTTCGTTGTTTACATCTAAAACGATAGTGTCTGCAACCTTTCCTGCAGCACAAGCACAGACCATATCTCTCATTGGAATACCTGCATCTGCAAGAGCTACTGAGGCTGCAGCTAGTGCGGCACATCTTGAACCACCATCTGCTTGCAAGACTTCAATAAAGACATCAACTGTTGTCCTTGGAAATTTATCTAAAATTAAAGATGGCTGCAAAGCTTCTTTGATGACCTTTCCAATTTCAATTTCTCGTCTTGAAGGTGCTGGATTTTTTCGTTCTGTTACAGAAAAGGGAGACATGTGGTACCTACATCGAATTATTCCAGTATCTGTATTTGCCAGATGTTTTGGATGCACATCACGTGGACCAAAAACTCCTGCTAGAATTTTGTTATTTCCAAATTCAATATATGCCGAACCATTAGCGTTTTTTAATACCCCAGCTTTAATTGTGACCTTGCGAGTTTCATCTACCTTTCTGCCATCACATCTTATTCCATTTGCATCTAGTAGTACTAAATCAGTATCTCGTCCACCCATAATTATTCACTTTTTGATTCTAACATAGATTTTATTCTATCTGTCAGATTAGCAATATGTGCTTGTTTTTCGACCATTTTAATTGCCTTTATGGCCTTTGATAATCCATCTGGAGTTTCACATGAAACTACTACCCATCCATTTTGACCAATGGTAATAGTTGCATTAGTTGCCGTCTCTATAATCTGAATCATTGTACCTTGTTTTCCAATTAATCTAGGGATTTTGCTTGGTGAAATTCTAACCAGTTCGCCAGATTCAATCTTGCCTAACTCTCTATCACCAAGTGTAATCAAAGGATCACGAGAACGATCAAAATTGCCAATTCTTGCGACGATTAAATCACCCTTTTTAAGTTTAGAATTCATATCATCTGAGCTGGCTTGAAAGTTTCTTCCAAAAACATCAGATGCAGGTAGCATTCCTGGATATAATGAATTAATGTCAACTGCCCACGATAAAGAACTATGTGAAACTATTTTTCCAATAACCAAATCATTGTTTTTTGGAACGTATATTCCAGTTAAAGGAATGACTTTGACGCTATCATCATAAATTTCTGAAATCCCAATTACAGTTGACATTATTTTGTCACCTTGTAGAATTACATTTTGTTCTGGTCTGTAGGGGCCAGTTGTAATTACATCCCCAGGTATAACGTATCTTCTTTTGTTGTTTCCCATTATTTTGTTACCTCAACAGAAGCAGTGCCTTTGGTTATAGAACCCAGTCTATCAATCACGTTTGGCCTTGCTCCTGCAGGTATTTCTAGTATTGCTTTTAATGAACCATTTGCTTGCCATTCTTCTTTTTTCAAAGTCCCAGTTGACTTTAGAACAGAATAAGACTGGGCAGTATACTGGGCTGGCACAATAATTTCCAAAGTCAAATTTTCAGATTTTAATGGAATAATTGAACGAAGGTTTTCTACAATATCTTTTATCTGGTCTTCAACATTTTTGTGGGGATCAATTGAAACTCGTCCATCCTGCATTGCTTGTTCTATTCGAAGTGGAGGATGAGGAAGATGTGATTTTGGATCTACATAGGTTTTAGCAATGTATTCTACAATTTGTTTTCGTTTCTCTGTTGTCATTTTTCTTCTCTGATCTGTGGTAAGATTTAGGTCTCCTTTTTGAAGAATTCTTTCTGCAATAGCCATTGAATCAGTTGTCTTGAATGCTTTTTGCAATTTTTCAGTAGATGCTCTTGTACCTTTATTAGAATCAGAATAGATTTCATCAGAAACTAAGATAGAAGAAACATCCTTTCTTTTTCCTAGTTTGAATTCTAATGCTGGATCTGGCTTTACTAGAATTTCGAATTTTTCTCCCGCAAAAGAATATCTGACAACGGTTACTTTGTCTACCATAACTTTGATAATTATGAAACTTTGGTATTTATCTATACATTAGTGCTCGCTAGATTTTTATTTGGACTGGGAAGTTTTTCAATAGAATTTGGCTTCTCTAGAAGTAATCAGTCAAGATGATCAAAAAATGTCCGTTAAACTAAAGGGCATTCCTTTACAATATGCTAACGCTTTACGTAGAATTTGTTTAAATGGAGTCCCAGTTTTTGCAATAGATACAGTAGATATTATTGAAAATTCATCTGTACTTGCTGATGAGGGAATTGCCCACAGACTAGGAATGATTCCCATTAGAACAGATACCTCAAGATTTGTTGAAAATTCAAAATGTGACTGTAAAAGTGAGACTGGTTGTTCTAACTGTAGAGTGATGTTGATGATTGATGCTGGAGAGTCTGATACTACAAGAACTTTGACTTCACGAGAACTTAATTCAGAAGATGAAACAGTCAAACCAACTTCTGACAAAGTCCCAATTGTGGTAATGGCACCAGGACAACGTCTAAAAATTGAAGCATATGCAAGATTGGGACGTGGAACAGAACATGCAAAATGGAATTCATCTAACATTTCAACTCTAGTTAATACTGAAAAGGAAGGAGAACATGTGTTAACAGTAGAGTCAACTGGCGCCTTAACTCCTCAGCAGATAATAGTTGGAGGAATAGAGGAGCTTTCAAAAAGACTAGAAGATTTTAAAACAATCCTCAAAGATTTAAAATCAGAATAAGCACACATATTATATTTGGGTTCAAAAACGCATTATTCAAATGCATAATCAAATGGTTATCCAAATGGCAAAACAACTAAAATCGGCATCTTCAAAAAATGATGCACCCATTTGGTCAAAACTTGCTCAACTTGTACAAAAACCTAGTTCTGCAAAAAAAGTTGTAAATTTAACTCAAATAAATGACAAGTCTAAAGAAAATGATGCTATAGTTGTTCCTGGAAAAATTTTGGCAACAGGAAACATTGATCATAAAATTACTATATGCTCATTTTCCATTTCAAGTTCGGCTGCAAAAAAAATAATCCAGTCTGGTGGCAATGTTTTTAGTTTTTCCCAAATGATAGAAAAATTTCCCACTGGAAAAGGAGTGAGCATAATTGGCTAAACAACAAGAAAAAACAGTCTCAAAGCAACAACAAAAGACAGTATCTAAACAACAAGCAAAGTCTGTATCTAAACAAACCACGTCAATTGTTGTAGATGGTACAGACCACATAGCAGGAAGACTATGCTCTAATGTTGCAAAGTTATTGCTGAAAGGAAATAGGGTTTCAGTTGTGAATTGTGATAAAATTTTACTTAGTGGTAAGAGAAAAAGCATCGTAGAAGAATACAAAGCATTTCTTGATATTTCCAGTATTCTTCATCCAAAACATGGGCCTTTCCATCCAAGAAGACCAGATACAATGATTAGTAGAATGATTCGAGGAATGCTTCCAAGAAAAAAACCATCTGGTCAGGCTGCACTAAAGAGACTCCGTGCATATATTGGAGTTCCAAAGGAGCTAAGACCTTTTGAAAAAATTCAATTTGACAATTCAAAAATTAGAAAATCAAGTTCTTATTACACAAGTATGTCAAGCCTTGGTAGAACCATTGGGTGGTCTGAATGACTACAAAGACTGAGATTTATTATGCAACAAGAAAAACTGCTAGTGCGCATGTATACATAACTAAAGGGGTAGGAAAAATTCGAGTTAACAATGTGCCTGTTGAGATGATTCAGCAAGAAACCGTAAGGGAAGTAATGTTGGCACCCCTTGAAATTTCTGGAGATATACGAAAAAAAATTAACATTTCTGTGCGAGTCAAAGGAGGCGGACTAATGGG
>JAUXKJ010000069.1 GCA_030624325.1 Nitrososphaerota archaeon | reverse complement strand
TCCAAAAGACATAAGCTACTTTTCCTTGTAATATTGTTCAATATACTTGTCTTTGATTTTGTTCAGTTCATTTTTGGGAAGATTAGAAACAGCTTTCCATTGCAATGAAAGTGTTTCTTCAAGATTTCTGTTTTCATCGATGTCTTGTGAAAGAAAGTTTTTCTCAAATTCATCACCAAAATTAAGATAATTTAAATCGACACCTGTCAGACCGCCTTTGCCTACTATACCAGCTAGTGCACGAACCTCTTGTGCTCTAGAGTAAGCATCGTAATTTTGGTTTGATATTTCTTGATGATCAGCACGAGTTCGTCCTTCTCCAATACCGTCTTTCATGATTCTACTAAGGCTCATGAGAATGTTTACGGGTGGATAAATTCCTTGTCTGAACAAGTCTCTACCAAGTACAATCTGACCTTCAGTAATGTAACCAGTTAGATCAGGTATTGGATGTGTGATGTCATCAGAAGGCATTGTTAAAATTGACATTTGTGTAACACTTCCCTTCCTACCTTGTAACCTTCCAGCCCTTTCGTAAATGGATGAAAGGTCTGTATACAAATAACCTGGATATCCTTTTCTACCAGGAACTTCTTCCCTTGCTGCACTAATCTCTCTTAATGCCTCAGCATAGTTTGTCATGTCAGTTAGGATTACAAGAACGTGCATTCCTAAATCATATGCAAGATATTCGGCAACAGTTAGCGCTACTCTAGGGGTAATGATTCTTTCAATTGCAGGATCGTCTGCAAGATTTAGGAACAAAACGCTTCTCTTTAATGCTCCTGATTCTTCCAAACTTCTTCTGAAATATTCTGATTCGCTATACTGCACCCCAATTGCAGCAAAAACTACTGCAAATTCTTCACTAGTACCGACAACAGATGCTTGTCTTGCAATTTGTGCTGCTAAAATGTTATGAGACATACCAGAACCCGAAAAAATAGGAAGTTTTTGGCCACGTACAAGTGTTAACATTCCATCTATTACAGAAACTCCAGTTTGAATGAAATCTTTTGGATATTCTCTTTGCTCTGGATTCATTGGTGCTCCGTTAATATCTAAAAATTTGTCAGCAATTGGATCAGGAAGACCATCTTTTGGTCTTCCAAGTCCATCAAAGACTCTACCAAGTACTTCTCCAGATACTGGCATCTCCATTACCTTTCCAACAAATTTTGCTTTAGTTCCTGAAATTGATAGACCAGTAGTTCCTTCAAAGACTTGAACAATTGCTTTACCATTTCCAACTTCTAAAACTTTTCCTAATCTTTTTTCTCCTTCAGTAGTTTGAATTTCAACTAATTCGTCAAAGGCTGCATTTTCGACATCATCTACAATTACAAGTGGTCCTTTAATTTCAGCAATCTTACTGTATTGAACTCCTCCTTGTGATGTCATGATGAAACTTTAACTCCGGTAATGCTTTTGAATTGTTCAGAAATGGTTTGAGCAAGTTGGTCCAATTTATCTTGTTCATCATCTTTTATTTCCATTCTTGCTTTGAGTAAAGTACTAATTACTGGCATTGTACGGATATCAACCAAAGATGCACCATCTTTTAACGCTTGTTGACCCTCATTGTAAAATTGAACAAATGATTTCATTAGTTTGAATTGTTTTTCAGGACTGCAATACGTATCAACTTCATCAAAAGAGTTTTGTTGTAAGATACCAATCTTAATCATTCTTGCTACTTCAAGAATTAATTTTTCTTCATCGGGTAATGCTTCTGGTCCTAATAATCTAACAATTTCTTTTAAAGTGTCTTCTCGTTGCAAAATACTATAAGTTTCACTTCGAAGACTAAGCCAATCCTCACTAATGTTTTCAGTCCACCACTTTGCAACATCAGCTAAATATCCTGAGTAACTATTCATCCAGTTAATTGATGGGTAATGTCGTGAATACGCAAGTTTTGCATCAAGTGCCCAAAATGTTTTGATAAATCTCATTGTATGTGTTGTTACAGGTTCTGTAAAGTCACCACCTGATGGAGAAACTGCACCTACAAGACTTACAGAACCATCACGATCAGGACTTCCTAGAGCTCGGACTCTTCCTGCTCTTTCATAAAATTCTGCTAATCGTGATGCAAGATAAGATGGATATCCTTCTTCTGCTGGCATTTCTTCAAGTCGTCCACTCATTTCTCGAAGTGCTTCTGCCCAGCGACTAGTAGAATCTGCAACCAAAACAACATCTTTTCCCATATCGCGATAATACTCTGCAATAGTTACTCCAGTGTAGATACTTGCTTCACGTGCTGCTACAGGCATGTTACTAGTGTTTGCAACAAGAATGGTTCTTTCCATTAATGGTCTTCCAGTTCTTGGGTCTTTCAATTCAGGAAATTCAACAAGAACTTCAGTCATTTCATTTCCACGTTCCCCGCATCCAATGTAGACTACAACTTGAGCATCTGACCACTTGGCTATTTGGTGTAAAGTAACAGTTTTTCCAGTTCCAAATGCTCCTGGAATAGAACCCGTTCCCCCTTTTGCAAGAGGGAAAAATGTATCAAGTATACGTTGACCAGTTAACAATGGAATAGTAGGATCATGTCGTTTTTGGTAAGGACGTGGTTTTCGTACTGGCCACTTGTGATACATTTTAAGAGTACTAGAGTTACCGTCTTTTTCAGATGTTGCTATCTCTGTTTCAAGATCATAATCACCTTCACTAATAATTTTAGTAATTTTACCACCTTTATGATCTGGTGGTACCATTATACTGTGATCAATTAATTCTGTTTCTTTTACTGTACCAATAACATTTCCTGGTTTTACTTCGTCACCAACTTTTACTGTAGGAACAAAATGAAATTTTTTTGTCATATCTACTGGAGTTGTAGTAATTCCTCTTCCAATGAACGAACCAGATTTTTTTGAAAGTTCCTTTAGAGGTCTTTGGATTCCATCATAAATTTGACCTATAATTCCTGGTCCAAGTAAAACACTGAGTGGATTTCCTGTTCCAGTTACAGGTTCTCCTGGTTTTAGTCCACTAGTTGATTCATAAACTTGAATGAAAGCAACATCACCTGTTAGTCGAATTACTTCGCCGATAAGCTTAGCCTCTCCAACAGAAACTGTTTCATACATTTTTGCATCAGACATGCCATCAGCTCTTACTGCAGGACCGCTAACCCAAACAATTCGACCCTTTGCTACCATGTCAACTACCCAAGCCGAATTTGCTTGCTATCTCTTTCCTTATTAAAGGCTTCATGCGTTCAAGTCTTGCATCAATTGTATTGTTAAAACTCATAGAGCCATCTTTTGATTTTATTTCTACTCCACCTAAACAATCAATTGTTTCAGAAGACAATTCAGATCCAGAATATTTTGATAATAATGGTTTTACAACATCTTGATCTTTTGAGTTTGTATATACCATCACCTCAGTTGTACCAAGAGCTTCGGTTGATTCATCAAGTAGAGTTGTGATTAGTTTTGAATAATTTTCATTTCGACTTGTTGCCTCAATTTTCTCAATT
>JAUXKJ010000006.1 GCA_030624325.1 Nitrososphaerota archaeon | reverse complement strand
TTGTTGAACAACTAATTGATTGGAACGATATACCAAATGATCCAATGTTTGTTTTAACATTTCCACAAAAAGAAATGCTACTTTCAAACCTTTATGACCAAATGGCATCTACTCTTAAGAAAACTACAGATAAAAAAGAGATTCAAGAGGTTGCAAATCAAATCAGGTTACAGCTAAATCCACACCCTGCAGGGCAGATGGAGCTAAACGTTCCAATATTAAAAGACGGTACAAAGCTATACGGAATGCAACACAAGTACAAGGAAACATGCCTTTTCTTCCCAAGTCAAAGCCAAACATGCCATGCATATTGTACATTTTGTTTTAGATGGCCACAATTTGTTGGAATGGATGAGATGAAATTTGCCATGAGAGAAGGCGAACAACTTGTTCAGTACTTGACTGAACACCCAGAAATTTCTGATGTATTGTTTACTGGTGGTGATCCAATGATTATGAAAGCAAAAATGTTTTCAACATATATCGATGCATTACTTGAAGCAAATCTTCCAAATCTTAAAACAATAAGGATTGGCACAAAAGCTTTATCATATTGGCCTTACAAATTTCTTATAGATGATGATGCAGATCAAACTTTAGACATTTTTGAGCGAGTAACCAATAAAGGATTACATCTTGCTCTTATGGCACACTTTAACCATGTTACAGAACTTAAAACTGGTTCAGTAAAAGCTGCTATAAAACGTGTAAGGGAAACAGGTGCACAAATTAGAACACAATCTCCATTACTTGCACACATTAATGAAGATGCAGATATGTGGGCAGAGATGTGGAGACAACAAGTTCAACTTGGATGCATTCCATATTACATGTTTGTTGTACGAGATACTGGTGCGCAACATTACTTTGGCATTTCCCTAGTCAAGGCACATGAAATTTTTAGAAATGCCTACAAACAGGTTAGCGGATTGGGTAGAACTGTTCGTGGTCCAAGTATGTCTGCTACGCCAGGAAAAGTACAGGTAGATGGTGTTGCTACAATTAAAGGAAAAAAGGTAATTATTCTCCGATTTTTACAAGGTAGAAATCCAGACTGGGTTGGAAAGCCATTCTGTGCAGAATATGATGAAAAAGCAATCTGGCTTGATGATCTCAAACCAGCATTTGAAGAAAAATTTTTCTTTGAAGATGAATTCAAAACTAAATACAAAATTCAAAAAGATCTCTATAGCGCTTGTTGAGGCAGGTAGCTAACCGAATCGCTAGTAAAATTGCTATTGGAGAAAAATCAAAACGTTATGCAATCAAAGTTTTGAAAAAAGCACAAGAAAAAGAAGTCTCAGCAGGGAAAGATCCTATGGGGCTACAGCAGCTGCTCAATACTTGTCATGTGTGAAAATTGGAGAAGATAAAACTCAACGAGATATTGCTGAAGCTGCTAATGTAACAGAAGTTACAATCAGAAATAGATACAAAGGCCTCAAAGAACTGCTAGAACTGTAGACCTCTCAATATTCTAACTACCAAATATCATCATAGCAACACGTTCAAAGATACTAAACATGTTTCCGGTGACCAAATCAATAATTCTATCACCATATCTTTCAATTATAAAATCAACACCTTCACCTAATACCTCAGTCTCTACAATATTGAATATTTGATCAAGAGTTTGTTCTGCAATAATTTCAGAACTTTTTCCTCCATCAACTTCTCCAAAAATAGCTGGCATTATATCTCCAACAACACCTGGAGTAATTTCTGACATGACATCTGAAACTTTGTCAGATGTTGGTTCACGAATTACGTTTTGAATCATTTGCGAATCCATTAATAATCTAATAATTTTTCAAACCTATAATGAGTAGGTTCTCACTATATTAGATGACACAAACCAATTTGGCATTATACAAAACTATTGATTCCACTTTGGCAGCTATTTTTTTCCAAAAAATTTCTTAGACTTTCTTTTCTTTTTGAACATAACCACCTTCCTCAGTTTCTGGTGGTGGAATTTTCTTTGCTCTTCCTAGTCCTATTGTTGTAATAATTACAGAACCCATTATTACAAAAAATATAATTTGTGGATAGACTTCTCCGTTTGGCAGACCAAGTGTAATTGCAAATGTTGCGAGTACTGCAGCTGCAAGTCCACGTGGAATCATTACAGAAGTAACTTTTCTATCAAGTGTTGAAAATCTATTTGTTAATGTCGTCTTGGTCACAATTAATCTTCCTAGGTAAATCAAAATCGCTGATACAATTCCAAATATTATATACTCAATTTGCCCAAAGCTTGCTAACAATCCTACAAATACAAAGAAAAATGATCTTACTAGAAATGTTAGTTGATTGTGCATTGTGTCATCAGTAGAAATTTCAGGTAGCTTTATTCGAAGATAACGCGAAAGACGATATCTGTTCCCTAACATCAAGCCAAATACTAATGCAGTCAATGCTCCAGATTCACCAAGTGACTGAGCCATAAAATAAAGCACAAACAATATTCCAAGGGTTAGCATGTAGGAGTGTTGAGCGTTAGCGAGCTTTGTCGTAACGAACATCCAAGGAATTCCTACTCCCAAACCAAGCAGAAGCCCAATTGCAATGTTACGTCCAAATGTTATCCCTAGTAATTCTATATCAAAATATCCAGAAAGAACTGCTTCAAACATGATGAATGCTACAATGGTAGACAAAATGTCAGTCAATGCTGATTCAAAACTTAGCATTGATTTTGTCTCCTCAGAAACACGGAGCTGTCTTACTAAACCAAATACGATGATTGAACTGCTTCCTCCAACAATGGATGAAAGTAAAATACTGTCAAGCCATTCCCAACCAAGACCATAATGAGCTAACATTGTAACAATTACCATTGATACAGCAAAACCAAGAATTGCTAGTAATAGAGCAAAGTGTGCAGTCTTTACCATACTTTTTAGATCAAGATTCAAACCTCCGTCAAACATGATTATAATTAACGCAAGAGCAGCAAAGTATGGTACAACTTCTACTACCGCCTCAGGTTGAATTATTCCCAAAAGTGGTCCAATGATGACACCTAAGATCATTAAAAACGCAATGTCAGGAATTCCGGTTCTTTTGAAAAATGATTCTCCTGCAACACCAAGAAATATCGTAACTCCAGCTGCTAGCAAAACTACATGTGCTGCAGCAATTGAATCCTCCCCTGATAAATCAACAATTGATTTTTGTAACTTTACTAGACCTTCAACAATAAAATTTGAATCAAATTGTCCGGATGTAACTACAGGAAGCGGATTTTCTTCGAAATAGGTTTTTAACATATCTAATATGCTGAAAAACACAAGTTTCATTGATGTCAGATTATTTTTTTTGTCTATTTAAAAGAAGAATCTGTCAAGGTAGGTTGATTCAATGATGATTGCAGACCTTTTAATAATAAATTGAAATTAAACTGATGAGTACATTCTGGCGATGGATCTAGTATTTTCAGATATTCATGCAGATATGGATGCTCTTGAATTAATTGTAGATTTAGTTACTTCTACTGAATTCAAAAAAGAATATGGCGAAATTTCAAGAATTCTTAATTTAGGTGATGTACTAGAGCGAGGAACACACCCTAAACAGGTTTTAGAAAAACTGTCAATTATTCAGAAAAATTATCCTTTAGTCTCTGTAATGGGAAATCATGATGAGGCATTTTTGTACGGTAGAAGGGTGAGTGGGAGTTCTATTGAAAGTCTTGATGCTCATTCCTCACTAACAGAGAAAGATTTAGAATTTTTTCAGAAAAATAAGGACGATTCATTTGGTCAACAACAATTTGTTGATAAAAAGAACGGACTGATTTGTGTTCATGGGGGACCACTAGATTCTGACAAAATCACCCCACCTGATGCTGGTCAAGAATCTTGGTTATATCAAAAAACTTGGCAAAGACTTTCGGAGGAAGACTTCGAGTTTTTTAGTTATGCAGGTTTTCATTACAAAGCTTCATCTGCATTTTCTGAAACCAAAACAATAATGGAAAATTCTGTAATCTTGTGTGGTCACCAGCATTTGGAAACTGCCTTAAGACAAGACAAAAATGGAATTAAAGAGATTTTTTCAATTACAGAAAATCAGACTGAAAAATTAGCCAATTTTTTAATTGAAAAAAAGGAATTTGAAATTAATCCAAACTGCAATTATTTCATTAGAGTGGGATTAGGTGGTCCTGAGGGATATTATGGAGTAGGGGCTGCAAAACCACATTTTGGAATTGTCCAATACAATCCAAAAAAAGTAATTCTGTTCAATATCAACCCTTAGTCCAGTAAAAATACAAATTAAATTATGTAATACCTAGATTCCATTATGAGTGCATCAGAACTTCTTCGAAAAGATCATGAGAAAATAAGAAGATTAGAGAGGATTGTTTCAAAATGTTCTCAGAATCTTTATGATGGAAAAAACATCCCATTTGACAACATTGAAAAGATTAGTCTAGTAATTTCCGAATTTTTAGATTCGATTCATTACTCTAGAGAAGAAAACTCTTACTTTCCCTGTGTTGCGAGTTATGATACTCTCAAAAAGGAAATTCGAGCATTCTTAATAGAACATGAGTTAGGTCGCCGAATTGCTAAAAACATTTTAAAAAATCTACAAAGATGGAAAAATGGAGAAGATGCAAGAGAACCAGTAGCTAGATTTCTAAGAGCTTATTCGATTTATCTCAAAGATCACATGTCAAAAGAAGAGGCTTTTTTTGACCATGCTGAAAAAGAGGTCTTATCAAAAGAAGAAGAAAAAGAAATGTTTGAACAATTTCAATCAGTAATGGCAATTACTTCAAAAATTGAAGAAATGATGCAAGTCATAGAATATCTAGAAAAACAATCCTGGTTCAAAGATTAGGACAGAATTACCTAAGATTGTTTTTGGCATATGAAGATTGAAAGGATAACCCTAGGTTGTAAGCTCTGGTTTTAATGTCCACACTATTGCCAAGATTACAAAGGGCACTGAAACCATAACAGTAATCTGCAAGACAATGATTAATTGTGTCTGAGAAGCCTCAGGGGGTGCTGTTAGAATCCAAGGTAAAGGAAGAGTAATTACAAACCAAATTAGAGAAAGCAAAATTATTATTTCAATTTTTTTTCTCCTACGAGATTTCAACACATCTTTTCTACCATTTGAGTATTAATTTTATTGTACTAAGGCTATATGCTGACAAGATAGATCAAGTAAAAAATTCAATTTTTTCAATAAATTTTTATAAAAATTAGAACAAAATGTTAAATACTTTAAATTCATATAATAATTGATGCGGAAGGATGTAAATCCTATCGACTAAATTAGCGTGGCTCCGCAGAACGAAATGTGAGTCAAAAGTACTCGTTACTTTGACAAGGAGAGGCAATCTCTCAAAGTTCCGCAAGGGAGTCACGCCACCTTTGTTTCTAATTACCATGAACAATATCTACTGTTACAGGTCCCAATAGATTTCCATTAGGATCAATTACAATCTCAACTTTTTGACTTTCAGGAATTTCAATCATTTTTTTGCCCAAATATTTCCATGTAAAAAAACTTGAAATTCCAGATTCATGAGGAGTTCCTTCTAATTCGAAATCCTCATCAAAACCGAATGATTTTCCATTCAAAGTTATAGAAAGAATTTGAGGACTATCACCATTTGGAACAAATCGAAATTCATAGATTCCCTGATCAATTTCAAATATTTCTGAATATTTCCCATTTTCATAAAGTTTAGGATCTGCTAATGTAATGTGGAAAACCCTTTCTACTCTACTTTCAGATTGATCATCTAATGAGGCAAAAAATCCAATCACTATGGCAACTCCAACTGCAATAATTATGAAACCAATAATCTGAGATTTTTTCAAATTTTGCCAAATTTTCAATTTTTAAGTAATATTTAAATACAAACCCTCTAACTTATGCGTAAAATGCAAAAATGTCCCCTGTGCGGTGAGATCATCAACAACCACTCTGGAATCCAGATTCACATCAAGAAGATTCATCCTCAGAGAACCGCGCCTTTGAACCTAAGATTCTAAAATTTCTGAGATTTAGGTTAGCGAAATTTGATGTCCGGTTAACCAAAATTCACATCTTGAATTAAAAATCTACTATTTTAGCATGCAGTGTGCCAAGCTTCCAAAATAAGTGGTCAAAGCCACCAAGCCCAGGATTAAGCCAGAGGATAAATGATGCTATCAAACCCAAAGGTTCGTTAAAGCCTAGGGTAGAAATGGCTGTAAAAAGATTACAGGCACAGGTTTCAAAATTAGATAATATGCTAACTAAATTAAAACAAAGAGACGAACAAATTTTCCAAAGAATCGTTACCGCTACTCAACAACATGATGCTCATACTAGTAAGGTGTTATCAAATGAACTAGTTGAAATTCGAAAGGTTAGTAGGATTTTAGGAAATGCAAGAATGGCCCTAGAACAAATTGAATTAAGATTAACAACATTCCATGACCTTGGTGATACAGTTGTAACCATCATGCCAACAATTGGCTTAATGAAGAGTCTAAAATCATCTCTTGTAAAGTTCATGCCAGAAGCGGATCAAGAAGTTAATAGAATGACAGAAATGCTAGGTGGATTAATGACTGATACCTTCTCAAGCGATGCAACATTTGGAATTGAAGCAACTACAAATGCAGAGTCAGATAAGATTTTACAAGAGGCAGCTGCCGTTGCTGAAACTGCAGTAAATGAGAAATTCCCCTCTATGCCAGTAGAGCAAGCCTCTCCATCTTCCTCTACAACTAAATACTTGTAATTTTTTTAATTTCTAAAAAACAAAAATTATAGTAAAGTATGAAATTATGATTGAGGTCTTGTTTCTTTAAAGTTCTTTACTCTTTCGCCTTCGTCAGTTACTATATTATCAAGGCCTGTTAATTTACCTCGTAAATTATTTATCAAATTTCCAACCTCATCGGCCTCATTTTCAATCGCACCTCGTTTTTTGGTAAGACTGTGAATTCCTTGATTTTCCTCTTCTATGTATTCATTAACTTTCATGAGCTTTTCTTTGAGGTTTTTAATATCAACAGATTCATCTTCAATATCTTTTTCAAGTTTGGTTCTTTTATCTTTAAGATTTTTAATCATTACACCAACATAGTCAATTGCTTCTTCTAGCTTGACTCGCTTATCCATTAGAGCGCTTACTCCAATTTGACTTTCTGTAGAAACTGACTGGGTTTGAGGTTGTATTTCTGGACTAGGAATTTCTTCTGATTTTTGAGTTTCTTCACTAGGCTCTGGTTCATGCCTTGGTTCTGGCTCTTGCCGAATTTCTTCTGGGGGGGAAATTTCTGCTTCAAAGGGCTTTTCTTCAACCAATTCTGATCCTTCGGATTCCTTATCTTCTTGCAGTTTTTTCTTTAGCTTCTCAAACATGCTTACTAGATTGATGTGAACCAGATCGAATAAAAAGTTAGGGATATTATTAGCTGACAATTGGCTTTTTTCTTCTAAATTTCGTGTTTTTGAACGTGATTTAGGGAATTTTCCCCCGCGCAAAAAACACCAAAAATTTGTAGATTTTTTGAGTGAAACACCTGTTCCGCTAGGCGTTCCGCTGTGAGGTTTCAAAATGTCCCTCATAAACTAAGACTTCGTATACTAGGACATGTCAAAACAACAATACAGGTCCGAAATGGGCATCATGGGAGATATCTTAGATGTAACCATGGAAGGAGGAAGAAACGGAGTAATAGTTTCTGCAATATCCCGAAGGGCCAATCTTTCTCACTACGCAGTCCTAGACAAATGTGAGAAATTGGTAACTGCAGGCTTAGTAAATTCCGTAAAAAACGACAGAAATAGAGTCTATATGATGACTGAAAAAGGCGTTAAATTCTTCCAAGAATTCCAGAGATTCCAATCTATTGTAGAGTCCATGAACCTAAGGTACTAGTTAATGCAGCAAGAAGTAATGCTATCAAAGTCGCCAGACTATGCTCAGAATGATGGAATGCTTTTTGTAAGGACGCCAGGTATCCTCACAACAATGATTCGAGCGCCAATTATAGCAGTTGGCTTAAGTGTTGTGGTAGTAACGGTACCATCCCAGATTACCTTCGGATCTACTAAAAGTCTAGACCTTACAATTTATCCAGATGGAACTACTCATGTGTTTTCTGAGATAACAGTAAATCCACTTGAGCCAGATTATACTGTAGAACTATTTGGAACAGAAATTGATAATTTTGTAGCTGAAGATGAAAATGGCTATTTGCTTTCAGGTAATATTGATGGAAATATTGCAATTTTAGAAACCCTAGGAGCATCCTCTATAACTATTGATTATGATACACATGACCTTGTTTCAAAACAAGGAAGAATTTGGTCATTTAACATAGATTCTCTTTCTGAATATTCTCTCCTTTTGCCAAAAAATTCGGTAATTGTTGGAATGAGCAATTATCCACTAAGTATGCAAGAAATTGGAGAACAATCAAAACTCTCATTGCCTAGTGGACCATTAGAAATAAACTACTTTTTTGGAGTATCTGCACCACTTCCTGTTCCAACTCCGATTGAATCAGATTCTGATAATTCTCTTTTGTTTCTAGGAGGGGGAATAGCTGCAGCAGGAATTATAGGAGCATTCTTAATTCTTAGATCTAAACGCGGTTTGTCAAAAAGACGAATAGAAACTTCCCCACAAATTGCAGTAACTGAAAAACCAGTTGATGTAGAAACTATTTTCAAACAAAGACCTGGATTAAGAGAAGATGATAAAGAAATTGTAAATTTCATTTCTGCAAATGGTGGTAAAGCCTTAGAGAGCGAACTACGAAAGAAATTCCTTCAACCAAGAACCACTATGTGGAGAGCAGTAAAACGATTAGAACGTCACGGAATTGTAGAAATCGAAAAAAAGGAATTACAAAATCTAGTAAAACTCAAGAAAAAACTGGAGGAAGACCAATGAAAAGACAAGTAATCACTTTTGGATTTTTGATAATTATTGCAAGCATGATTTTTGGTAGTATGCCAAATTATGTTCTTGCAGATTCACAATCTGATACGATGATTAGAATTGCTCAACAAGCACAAGATCAGCTTAAGATGCAATTATCAAAAACTGATGCATCAGAGGAACTCAGAGAACTATTTACCAAAGGTTCTAAACATCTTGAATTGCTTATCAAATCATCCGAAGAAGGTAATATACCTGAAGCTAGGAAGTATTTTCTATCTGCAATGGAAATATATCGCGAAATTAGTCAAAAGATGACTGAACAACCAACTCAAGAAACCACTGTTTCTGCTGCTCAAGTTCGTCCATCCTTCTCCAATGAGATTGAACGATTAGAATCATACATAGATAGACTAGAAGCAATT
>JAUXKJ010000091.1 GCA_030624325.1 Nitrososphaerota archaeon | reverse complement strand
CTTTTGATGGATACAACATTGAAGATGCCATTGTTTTGAGTAAAGCATCAGTAGACAGAGGATTAGGAAGAACATTCTTTTTCAGAATCTATGACGCAGAATCAAAACAATATCCAGGAGGAATGCGTGATAATTTTGAAATTCCAAACGCTGAAGATAACATTAGAGGGTACAAGGGAGAAAAGGCATACCGTTTACTTGAAGAAGATGGAGTAGTAGCATCAGAATCAACTGTTCTTGGAGGAGACATACTGATTGGAAAGACTAGTCCTCCTCGATTTATGGAAGAATACAGAGAGTTTGAGGTAAAAGGTCCTTACAGACGAGATACATCAATTGGTGTAAGACCATCAGAAACTGGAGTTGTCGACACCGTTGTGATGACACAATCCAATGAGGGTGGCAAAATGTACAAAATTAGAGTAAGAGATATGAGAATTCCTGAAATTGGAGACAAATTTGCTTCAAGACATGGACAGAAAGGAATTCTTGGTATTTTAGCAAAAAATGAAGATTTACCATACACTGCAGAAGGAATTTCTCCTGATGTTCTAATTAATCCACATGCTTTCCCATCAAGAATGACAGTCGGGATGTTTATGGAATCAATTACTGGCAAGGCAGCAGCGTTACGTGGTTCAAAATTCGATGCTTCAGCTTTTGTTGGAGAAAAAGTGGATGAAGTAAAGGAGGTAATGGATGCTGCCGGCTTCAAGTATTCAGGAAAAGAAATAATGTATGACGGTAGAACCGGAAAACCATTTCCAGTTGATGTATTCATTGGCGTAGTCTATTATCAAAAATTACACCATATGGTTGCAGATAAGATTCATGCAAGAGCTCGTGGCCAAGTTCAAATGTTAACCAAACAACCAACTGAAGGTAGAGCTCGTGGAGGTGGATTAAGATTTGGAGAAATGGAACGAGACTGCTTGATAGCTTATGGGGCATCAATGATTCTCAAAGATAGATTGTTAGATGAATCTGACAAGTCTGATATTTTCGTTTGTGAACGATGTGGATTAGTTGCATACCATGATGTTAAACAGAGAAAATATGTATGCAGAGTTTGTGGTGATAAAGCCAAAGTATCTTCAGTTTCAGTCGCTTATGCATTCAAATTACTTCTTCAAGAAATGCAAAGTCTTAACATTGCTCCACGACTTTTGATAAAGGAGAAGGTATAATGTCACTTCAAACCATAAAGTCAATTGATAGTATCAGATTTTCTGTTTGGTCTCCAACCGAAATCAGAAAGTACTCAGTAGCCGAGATTACTGCTCCTGAAACATATGATGAAGATGGCATGTCCGTTCAAGGGGGATTGATGGATGGAAGACTAGGAACTTTAGAACCGGGTCAGAAATGTCTGACTTGTGGAAACACTGCTGCTAGATGTCCAGGTCACTTTGGTCACATTGAATTAGCAGAACCAGTATTACATATTGCGTTTATCGATAATATCTACAAACTTTTGTCGTCAACTTGCCGATCTTGTTCAAGACTCAAAGTTCCACAAGAAACTCTAGATGAATTTCGTAAAATTAGAAAACGAGAAGCAGCCTATACAATCATTTCACAAAAGAGAATTCCGGAGCAAATTTTAGATAAAGCTAAAAAAGCAAAAGAATGTCCACATTGTGGGAAAACCCAATACGAACTGATATTTACCAAACCTACTATTTTTATCGAAAAAACAGACATTGGAGAACATCGATTACTTCCTATTACAATAAGAGAAAGATTTTCGCAAATACATGATGATGACCTTCGACTCTTAGGTTATGACCCAGCTACAGCAAGACCAGAATGGTTCATTTTGCAAGCATTTCCTGTCCCACCAGTTACTGTAAGACCATCAATTATTTTAGAAACTGGAATTAGGTCAGAAGATGATTTGACCCATAAAATGGTAGATATCATTCGAGTTAATCAAAGATTAAAGGAAAGTAAGGAAGCTGGCACTCCACCATTAATTGTTCAAGACCTTGTTGACTTGTTACAATATCATACGACCACATATTTTGATAATGAAGTATCTGGAATTCCACAAGCTCACCACCGCTCAGGAAGACCCTTGAAAACTCTAACTCAGAGATTGAAAGGAAAAGAAGGACGATTCAGAGGTTCTCTTTCAGGAAAACGAGTTGACTTTTCAAGCAGAACAGTAATTTCTCCAGACCCAAATCTCGACTTGTCTGAAGTTGGAGTTCCAGAAACTGTTGCAATGAAACTTACCATCCCAGAAATTGTGACTGAATGGAATATTGAAAGACTGAAAAAATTAGTGATCAACGGACCAAGCAAGTATCCAGGAGTGAATTACATCGTTCGTCCAGATGGAGTAAAAATTAGATTAGATTTTGTTGAAGATAGATCTGTTATAGCTGACAGTCTGGAGATTGGATATCTAATCGAAAGACATCTTTTAAATGGTGATATTGTCATGTTCAACAGACAACCTTCCCTACATCAAATGTCTATTATGGCCCATTACGTTCGTGTTTTACCGGGCAAAACATTCCGCCTCCATCCATCTGTATGCCCTCCATACAATGCAGATTTTGATGGTGATGAAATGAACTTACATGTTCCTCAAAGTGAAGAAGCAAGGTCTGAAGCAATTTTACTTATGCGTGTTCAGGATCAACTTATTTCACCTCGTTATGGTGGACCAATTATTGGTGGTCTTCGTGATTTTATTACTGGTGCTTATCTTCTTACCAAAGATGATACGACTCTAACTAAACAAGAATTCTGTAATTTGGCTATGTTGGGTGATTATGAAGGAAGTTTGCCAGAACCGGCTACAAAAGGAAAGGATGGACCATTATACACTGGAAAACAATTATTTTCTCTCTTTCTACCTGATGACTTCAATTATGTTATGACTTCAAAATGGTCAAAAGGAACTAAAGGAAAACCAAAAGATGTTGTAATAAAAAATGGCCAATTACTTAGTGGTGTAATCGACAAATCATCAATTGGCGCAGAAGAGCCTGAAAGTGTTTTGCATAGAATTGCAAAAGATTACGGAAATGCGCAAGCAAAAAAATTCCTAAACTCAATTTTGAT
>JAUXKJ010000111.1 GCA_030624325.1 Nitrososphaerota archaeon | reverse complement strand
TTCAGAAAAAAAAATTCCAGATGCTGTTCAAAAAATCCAAAAAGACTCATCATTACCTAAAGTTTTGTTATTATCAACAGGAGGAACAATTGCTAGTAAAATAGATTACCGGACAGGTGCTGTTACTCCTGCGCTAACTGCAGATGATATTAATGCAGCAGTGCCAGAACTTGCAAAAATTGCTAATATTGAAACTGAAGTTTTATTTTCAGAGTACTCTGAAAACTTACTTCCCGAACATTGGAAAAAGATTGCTGAAAAATTGGATTCTTGTTCAAATTCAGATTACAAAGGAATCATTATTGCTCACGGTACTGATACAATGCAGTACACAGCAGCCTTTCTTTCTTTTTCATTGGCAGGTTTTCCTATTCCCATTGCTTTAGTTGGTTCACAAAGATCCTCTGATAGACCGTCTTCTGATGCTGCACTGAACTTGACTTCAGCTGTTAGATTTATAGTAGAATGCAACACTCGTGGAGTTTTTGTAGTAATGCACCATAATGAAAGTGATGATCTAATTGTAAGTCATTTAGGTACACGTGTAAGAAAAAATCATACAAGTAAAAGAAGTGCGTTTCAAACTATTGGAGGCGACCCAGCTTTTCTAATTCTTAAAAATAAAATTGAAAAGAATCTACAAAAAAATTACTTTAAACAAAAGAAGTATACTCCCAAATTAAATTATAGTACACAAGTTGCTCTTGTAAAATATTATCCAGGTTATGATCCAAAATTATCAGAATCAATTATCAATTCTGATTACAAGGCAATAATTTTTGAAGGTACTGGTCTAGGACATATAGGAAAATCAATGTATGAAATTGTAAAAAAGGCAAAAGAAAGAGGATTATTTTTGGGAATGACTTCTCAATGTATAGATGGGAGAGTTAGACTTACAGTGTATGAAAGTGGCAGAGATCTTCTTGAGTTAGGGGTTGTTCCGTTATCTGATATGATTCCCGAAACGGCTTTGGTAAAAGCAATGTGGGCTCTTGGAAATACAAAAAATATTATAGAAATGAAAGATTTAATGTTAGAAAACATAGCATCTGAATTTTCTGATTAAGCTTTAAACATGACTTTATTGTAGAACGTAAGTGTCTGAAATTAACATAGAAAAAATTGGATTAAAAGTTGGTCTAGAAATTCATCAACAATTAGCTACTGATAAAAAATTATTTTGTAACTGTTCTCCTATTGAAACAAATGAATATACAAGTAAATTTTCACGAAAGCTTAGAGCCTCTAAAAGTGAATTAGGAGAATATGATCCTGCAGCATTATTTGAAAAAACTAAATCAAAAACCATGATCTATTATTCTAACCCATCCAGCTCATGTTTAGTAGAACAGGATGAGGAACCCCCTCACGATCTTAATTCCGAGGCAAAAAATACTTCTTTGTTAATTTCAGTGGCTTTGAATTCGAATATCTTCAGTGAAATTTATCCTATGAGAAAAATGGTAATCGATGGTTCGAACACTTCTGGCTTTCAAAGAACAATGTTAGTTTCTCAAGGGGGATATCTAGACATAGAAGGTGAGAAGGTTGGAGTTCAATCAATTTGCCTAGAAGAAGATGCTGCAAAATTACTTCAAGACAAAGAAGAGACTAGAGAATTTAGTCTTGAACGTTTGGGAATACCACTTGTAGAAATTGCGTTAGAACCTGTAGAAGGAAGTCCAGCTAAGATAAGGAAAATAGCTCTAACTTTAGGAAGACTTTTGCGAACAACTAAGAAAGTAACTAGAGGAATTGGTTCCATTAGACAAGATGTAAATGTCTCAATTCGAGGTGGTGGCGTAATTGAAGTCAAAGGTGTTCAACAGTTAGATCAGCTGGAAAAAGTAATTGAATACGAATCAAAGAGACAACATGGTTTACAATTAATTTCTGAAAAACTAAAAAGTAGAAAGATTGAAAAAATCTCAAAAGAAAATGACGTTTTAGATGTAATTGAAATTTTTAGAAATTCTAAATCTAAAATTATTAAAAAAGCAATAGAATCAAATTCTGAAATTAGGGCAATAAGAATTAAAAATTTTTCAGGAATGTTTAGTTATTCACCATACGAAGGAATTAGAATTGGAAAAGAATTAGGACAGTTAGTAAGATTTTTTGGAATCGGTGGTGTTTTTCATTCAGATGAATTGCCAAATTATGGAATTGAGGAATCAGATGTAAAACAGATAACAACATTACTCAAGCTAAATCAAGATGATGGATTTATTATTATAGCAGGACATGAACCAAAGCTAAATTTTGCAATTGATTCAATAATTAATAGATTAGAACAAGCAAAAAAAGAAGTCCCTGCTGAAACAAGAATGGCAACACAAACAGGTGAAACAGTTTATCTTCGTCCAAGACCTGGTGCATCAAGAATGTATCCTGAAACTGATATACCACCTATTATAGTAACAGATGAAGAAATTAAAGATGCAAAAAATAATATTCCAAAATCTTGGGATGAATTAATTAAAGAAATTTTGGATAAATTCGAGCTAAATTTTCAAATGGCAAACCAAATTTATGATTCAAAAGATTATGATTCATTTGTAGAATATTCTACTACAACAGATTGTCCACCAATGGTAATTGCAAATACCTATACCTCAACC
>JAUXKJ010000074.1 GCA_030624325.1 Nitrososphaerota archaeon | reverse complement strand
ATGGCTAGTAAACCTCAAGCTTTGGCTTCAGTAGGGCCCATGAGGAGTTTCGGTACTAATGCAAAAAAAATCACAAATGAGCTGATTGAATCAAATGAAGACCTTGCGGAATTTAACAAAAAATTGATGGAATATTACCAGCAACTTTCTGACACATGGGCTGACGCACAAAAAAAGGTCAATGCAAAAATGCCCAAAGTCCCAAATGATCCTGAACAATTAGAAGCTTACAAGAGGATTTGGATTGATATTTTCGATAATGATTTTACTGAATTATTTGATTCCAAAAAATTTGGGGAAAATTATGGTAAACTAATGGCAAGTGAGTTAGAGTTATCAAAACATTGGGAGAAAATAGTAAATGTGATGCTTCAATCTGCAAATCTACCTAACAAGAAAGAAATTGATGAAGTGTATAAGGAGTTGCATACTTTACGAAAAAGGGTTTCAAAATTAGAATCAGAAGTAAAAACTCGAAAAAAGGTTGGTAAATAAAATGGTAGTTGAAAGTAGAATTGATCCAAAACTTGTTGAAGAGTTTTTAAAGTTTGGTAGAAACGTTGCAAAGGCACCAAAGCTAGTACCTGCTCCAGCTGAAATCAATTTGGAAGTCACACCACATGATGTAGTGTACACAGAAGATAGAATTAGACTTCTTCACTACAAACCAAGAACCACAAAACAAAGTAAAACTCCACTTGTGATTACATATGCATTAATCAATCGTTATCATATTTTAGATATTCATCCCAAAAAAAGTTGGGTTAGAAATCTCTTAGAACAAGGTATTGATGTCTATATGATTGATTGGGGAACGCCAACTGACATGGACAAGTATCTTGATTTTGATGATTATGTAAATGGATATTTAGATAACTGCGTCGAATATGTAAAAAATGAAGCATCTGTTGAACAGATTTCATTGCAAGGATATTGTACTGGGGGAACAATAGCAACAGTATACACCTCTCTTCATCCAGAAAAAGTCAAAAATTTTGTAGCTACAGCTCCAGTCATAGATGGGTGGCGGGACACCACAGTTGTAAGTAATCTTGCAAGACACATTGATATCGATAAAATGGTAGACGAAATCGGAAATATGCCACCAGAATTTATGTACTATTGCTTTTCTATTCTAAAACCCTTTGAGCAAGGAATTGACAAATACGTAAAGTTCTTCAGAAATATAGACAATGAGAATTATGTAGATAATTTCTTACGAGTAGAAAAGTGGCTTGGAGACACCCCCCCTATACCAGGAGAGTTATTCAGACAATGGATAAAGGATATTTATCAAGAAAATCTTTTGATTCAAAATAAAATGTACGTTGGTGGAAAGCATATTTCCTTAGATAATATAGATATGCCCATGTTTACCCAAGTTGCAGTTGGAGACCATTTAGTTTCTCCAGAATGTAGTATGCCACTTCACTATGCTGTAAAAAGTCAGGATAAAACATTGAGAGTTTATCCATCTGGGCATGTTGGAATGATTGCAAGTTCATTATCCCAGAAAAAGGTTCTTCCAGAATTAGGTCAATGGTTAAACGAACGCTCGTTAAAATAAAATAAAAAAAAAGAGAAAAAATTCTCTTTGAATTTAACACCTAGTTTTGTTTAGGTGCAAATGTGCTTATCCAAGATTGCAGGATGTTTTTGTTTAAATCTGCAAATGCTTTGGCGTTGTCATTAAAGGTCTTGATGTTTTGCTGGGTTGCATCGATTGCTGCTAGTGTAACTTTGTTTTGAACATCATAAGCCTTGACTACTTCCTCGGTTGTATCACGGATTGCTTTTAGTGTTGCAGAAGGAACGTTAGTATTTACTCCAGCCTTTGTTGCATATTCTTTTTGCAATGCAATGGTTGAATTAATTACGTTTTCCCATGCTTCTAGGTATTCTTGCTGTACGTTAGTTACTGATTGATGATAACGTGGTACTGATTGCTTGATACCATTGAAATATTTGTCAACGTTTTGTTGGGATACGCCGAAGATATCTTTTTGACTAGTTGGTTGCTGTGTACTCATATTTTCACCCCCTCTTTGATTTCTTTTCAATAGGAAGTACCATTACCTGAACGAGGTCGCCTTCCTTTAATCCGAGTGCAGATCTTTCTGCCTCTGGAATCGAAATTCTTCCGTTGCTACCAACGGATGTTTTGTATGCTCCCCATTGAAGGAAGCTTGGCATCATTTGGGCAACGTTAAACATTTTGTTCATGCCCTTTGTCTGCATATTGTTGAAATTTTCCATGATGTTAGTTTGTGTCTCAGCTGCTTTAGTTGTAATATCTTTGAGAGTCTCTAAAGGATCAAAACTTTGAGTAGGGTTGATCATTAAAGCAAAATTTTTCATAAATTCTGCTTGTGCTTTTCCACCTTTTTGGATCCAATCTTTGAATAGTTCTGAAGGATCGTATTGGATATTATTACCATTCATTGGTAATGGTAGGAATCTATGGGTATATAAAGGGATCGATTGGGTTAATTTTGCTTTAGAAAGTCCAATACAATTTTTGAGAATTTTTCAGGCACTTCAACATATGGAGTATGACCACAATCATCCATTCTATAGAATCTACAATCTTGAATGCTTGAAACAAAACTGTCGGCATATTTTATTGGAATTACATGATCTCTTTCGCCCCAAATGATTAATGTTGGAATTGAAATTGTTTGCAATGTTTTGGTAATATTTTCTGCATTTTTGAGACCTAACAAGGTGGACATAAAAGCCATTTTCGCATTTGGAAGCTTCATACGTGTTACAAAATCTTCAATTATTTTAGGATTAATTTCCTGATTAGGACCAGCCATCATTTTGTAAGCGTTTTCTGCTCCTTCCTTATCTGGATAAAGCGCAGCCATCACATATGCATCCAATGCAGGAGTTGAATGTTCCATGGCACCAGAAGGAGAAATCAATACTAGCTTTTCAACAGAATCTTTATTCTCAGCAGCATAATTTACTGCAATTTGTCCTCCAAGAGATGAACCAATTATGTTTGTTTTTTCAAGACCAATTTTTTGTAAAAAACTATCTAAAAATTTTGAAAAAAATTCCGAAGTGTAATCTGCGAGTGGTTTATCACTATATCCAAAGCCAATAAGATCAGGTATAATCAATTTGTAGTTTTTGTTTAAAAGTGGGATTACATATTCCCATCTTTCTGCAGAAGCACCCAGTCCATGAACTAAGACTATAGTACCTTGAGAAGCACCAGATTCTAAATATCGAATTTTATTCCCGTCAACATTGACGAATTTTTCTTGCAATATTCGAGATGGCTTCCTCTAGGATCTAGATAAATTTTTGTCTAGGAAGATTATAGCAGAAAGTTAATTTTTGAGTGAAATTTGGCTTTATGTTTTTAACTGGCAAAAATCAGTATCTTTTGTGATCTCTACCAAAATAAAAAAAATCTTAGT
>JAUXKJ010000060.1 GCA_030624325.1 Nitrososphaerota archaeon | reverse complement strand
ATCTTCTCTTGAAATTTCTACGCCATCAGAAGCAGCTGGTTTGATACCATTATATTCTGGCGGATTATGCGAAGCAGTAATCATTATTGCTCCATTGTACCCAAGACTCTTTGTTGCAAATTCTAATGCAGGGGTGGGAACAAGTCCTGCATTTTTGCAATTAATTCCTGCATAGTTTAATGCAGCACAAACAATCTTTGCAATGATTGGACTAGAATCTCTTCCATCATATCCAACAAGTATTGGTCCATTTTTGAAATAAGTTGCAATGGAAAGTGTAATGTCATGTACAAACTCTAATGTTAAATCTTCTCCAAAAACTCGCCTAATTCCATTTGTTCCAAATAATTTTGCCATACCACTAACTCTCAATAATAGATAAATTTGTGTTTAAACGCAGTGGATGTGCGGGAGTTGCCAAGCCTGGTCAAAGGCGCAGGGCTTAGGACCCTGTCTTTTAGGAGTTCGTGGGTTCGAATCCCACCTCCCGCACTATTTCTAAAAATTATAAGGATGCGAATTCAACAACGGTCGTGAAAAAAACAATAGTTGGTATAACAGTTGTTGGAAAGGACAAAGAAGGAATAGTTGCGGCATTTACTAATTTTGCATTTAAACATAAAGGAAATATCGAAAAAGTAAATCAAAATGTTATCAAAGGATTATTTGGAATGTACCTCGAAGTCTCTTTTACAAGTAAAATAGATATTAAAAAATTCGATAAAGAGTTACAAAAGCTTGCAAAACAGCAAAAAATGGAAGTTAGTTCTCATCATGAAATTAATTCGGAAAAAAATATAGCTGTTTTTGTTTCAAAGGAACAACACTGTATTAAAGCAATTTTAGATGCTCATTCAAAGCATTCGCTAAAAGGAAAACTTTGTGTGATTGTTGCGACAGAAAACACTTTATCTTCAATGGCAAAAAAAGCTAAGATTCCTTTTGTTCTGGTTAATGAAAAGGAACAATCAGGAGCTGAAGCAAAGCTTATTTCAATTTGTAAAAAGTACGAAGTTGATCTAATTGTACTAGCACGCTATATGAGAATCCTGACTCCAAACTTTGTTTGGAGATATCCTCATAGAATTATCAATATTCATCCTTCTCTTTTACCTGCTTTCCCAGGAGCTCTTGCATATGCTCAAGCATACGAAAGAGGAACAAAAATTGTTGGTGTTACTTCACACTATGTCACCGAAGAGTTAGACCAAGGACCAATTATCTTCCAAGATTCTTTTACGGTCAGACCTGAAGACAGCTTTGAATCAATTAAGTCAAAGGGCCAAAGATTAGAAGCCCAAACTCTACTCAAGGCTGTAAAATTACACCTTGAGAATAAGCTTGAGGTTCGTTGGAGAAAGGTTCACACCAGATCCAAGTGAACATAATGCAAGTTAAAGACCAGCTTGACCCAGACCTACGAAAAATCATAAAAAAAAGAAAACAGGCAGCTATGATTCCAGTAGGTTCTATTGAACAACATGGGCCACACCTGCCAGTTTCTACCGATTCAGATATCGTATCGGAGATAGCAAAGCAGGTGTCACAAAAATGCAATTTTTTGTTGTTACCCACGATAAGTTATGGAGTATCATTTGAGCACGCACCTTTATTCAACTTGAGCTTAAAAAACTCCACTTTACAAAAATTGCTAGTTGATATATCAAGTTCACTTGTAAGTTTAAAAATTAACACTCTTTTCATCCTAAATGGTCATCATGGGAACCAGATGGCTTTGCAGAATACCAAAGGAATGATTGAACGTGCAACAAAGAAGAAAATCAAAGTTTTTGTTTTTTCATATTGGCATTTTATGAAAACTGAGTTTGATCATGCAGGATTTGTAGAAACCTCAATAATGCGCGTAATTTCGAACAAGGTTAATATGAAAAAAGCTAAAAAAGGTTTGATTACAAATCAACTCTCAAAAAAAGAATTATTACGTCTAAGTAAACGTGCATCAAAATCATTTCCTTCAGTAACTAAGAATGGAGTTTGGGGAGACCCTATACGCGCAAACGTAAAAGATGGTAAAAAACTCATTTCAGAAATTGTTAAAAATTTGATAAAGACGAGTCAAACAAGCCTTACACACACAAACCGAAAGTTACACCAATGATAATTTAAAATAATCCTTCTCATCAGGGCTAATAAGTGATATAGATGTCCGTTGATATGGCAGTAAAAGTTCTGGATGAGAGTATCAATAAGGTAGTCTTGATTAAGCTTAAAGGCGGCAAGACACTACGAGGAAATTTGCTTGGTTTTGACCAACACATGAACCTGCTACTCGACCAATCAGAAGAGATCCCTTCTGAGGGCGATTCAAAGAGTCTAGGCCAAATTGTTATACGAGGTGACAATGTGGTGATGATTTCTCCACCTCCATCATGAGTGATAGAATATGGTAAAAGGCACAACTTCTATGGGTGGATTTACCAGAAAAAAGGTCCACATTAGGTGTAGAAGATGCGGCAAAAACTCCTTCCATAAGCGTCATTATAGATGTGCCAGTTGTGGATTCCCAGACCCGAAAATTAGAAAATACTCTTGGATCAAATGGTATACATAGATGCAAGAAATTGTGCTTATTTTGAGTTCAATTGCTGGCGTGGCTACAGCAGCGGCTCTTCGTAAAATTCCAAAGCCAAGAAATCCATTACTCCATTTAGGTGCAAATTCTCAGATTAAAAGTAAACTTCATTCATTAAATGTTGAAAAGGAAATTCTAACTAAAACCATCTCAAGACTATACCAAACCGAGGGAGAATTATCCAAAATTCAACGAGATAGATTATTGATCAGATATCAACACCAGCTTGGTATTATACTGGCAAAGATGGAAAAACTTGAAGAGGCTAGCAAACATCCTGACTTAGGCCCAGTTGGTGATGGACTTATCACGTTAATGGACCAAAAATTATCTCAACTTGATAAGAGATTATACGAGATATCATCAAAGATTACAGTAGCAGATACCGTTATTCCGCAAATAAAAGAAAAACCTCAAGAACCAATCAAAAAAGTTAAAGACCAAGAAAAAATTCATACTGAATCAAAAATTCAAAATGAAGTTCCGAAAGTGGTTAAAACAACACCAACCGAAGTTTTGCTGGATAAACCAAAATCATTTGAAATTACAACACTAACTGAAATTCCCAACGCGGTTTCAGAATTTCCATTATTTGATCACAAAAGAAAACAAGAAATTGATTATGTAAGAGAACAAATTGAAAAACCTCAAAACAAAGTTGATGAAAAAATTGAGATTATTCAATCAAGTGTTGGACCTGTTATAGATAGACCTCAATCACCTCCTAATTTCACAAAAGCTGAAGAAATCTCTGAACCAATTGAAAGAAAACCAAAACCCTCAATAAAATTACCAGAAGAAGAAAAGTTTGAAGATGATGAAGATGATCTGGACAAGATTAAAAGAGAGATTATGAAAACTCTCTCCAAATTAGAGCAAGCAGAGGTAGAATGATTGTCATATGATGATGCCATTTCGGCATTATCAACAGATGCCCTAAAATTCGTTAAAGACGGCTATGTTTTAGGTCTTGGAAGCGGACGAGCAGCAACTGCTTTTGTAAATTCACTTTCAGACTATTTACGTGAACATGATTTGCATGTAAGAGCTGTTCCTACATCACTACAAATAAAATTGATTGCAGAGCAAGGTGGAATTCATCTCATTGAAGCAGACCAAATCGAAAATATTGATGTGGTTTTTGATGGTGCCGACCAAATTGATCATCAAAAATACTTGATTAAAGGTGGAGGAGGAGCATTGCTTAGAGAAAATATTCTGATTAATGCTGCAAAAAAGGTTGTAATCATGGCAGACAAATCTAAATTTGTAAAAAATTTCAATAGAGCT
>JAUXKJ010000024.1 GCA_030624325.1 Nitrososphaerota archaeon | reverse complement strand
CCTGATATTCAGATTTTAAGGGAATTTCTATTTCTGATGTCTTGAAAATTTTTAGAAAAACAACCTTCATTGGTTTTTCTGGCATCCAATTCATTCTTTCTTTGATGTAATCATCACTCCAAATGTGAAATGGAGACAACGACTTGATTTTTTCTTCCGAAGATAGATCAGCTTCGGCTAAAACTTCAGCATACGAAGAAATTTTGTTATGACCATTTTTTGGATTATTTTTTTTTACGTCATCAAAATAACCTTGAAAGTTTGGTTTGAGATGTTTGAATTCTTGATGCTCATATGTAGGAAATAACAAAAATTTTTTTGATTCCACATTAAATCCAGAGGCAGTTTCAAGAATACCTCCTTTTCGTAAAATTATGTTTTGGTCACCGTTTTCTAAAGCTTTGACGACAGTTGCCCACTCTTTTAGTGCATCCATTATCCAAGACTGGAAATTAGAGGAATAATATCCTTTTTCACGCAAACAATCATGGGTGTATCTACCTTGACAAAAGTTGAAACCTTTGTTCCTCTCAAATCCATAATTAGATTTTGAAATGCAGGTAGGTCATCTGTTTCAAACGCCAACATAAAGTCTGCATCATCAATACCAAAAGAGTATGTAGTGTTAAGAACTACTTGAGGATATTTCTTTCCAATCTCAATGTGTTCTTCCATCAATTTCTGTCTTTGTTCAACTGGAAGAAGGTACCATTCTCTTGTTTTTGTAAAAGGATAAACTATAACGTATCTTTTTGGTTCCTCACCTGCAATAAAAGAGGGAACAAGTCCTGTTTTTGCATATATAGACGGTCTTGTACAAGACAAGTATACTTGAGAAGGTGTGATATACTTTCCAAAAACTGTAAGGTAAAGTTTTGAAATAGCACTTTGAATTTCTTCAACTGATTCTGATGCAAACCAAAACAAAAAATCAGCGTCATCTCTGAGTCCCAAGGTAGAATAGGATCTAAATTTGATACCAGTATTTGTAATAACATTTTCTACCTCTTTTGCAGATTCTTCTTTTGCTAAGTCTGCCATCCACCTCCATTTAGGATCTAATTTAAAGAATGAGAAATTGAAAAAATATCTTCTTTCTGCATCTGAGCTAGATTCCATGCCATCTTCTCTTGTACTATATGAATAAAAAAGTACTCCTCATTTTCAGCTCAAAATTTTAAGATATTAATTTTTGATTTAGGAAGAAGTTTGGTTTTTGGTTATCCACTCGTATCCTTTTTCCTCTAATTCGGTGGCCAAAGATGCATCTCCACTTTTTACAATTTTGCCATCGGCAAAGACATGAACATAATCTAGCTTGTCAAGAAAATTCAAAATCCTTGCATAGTGTGTAATTAAAATTGTAGTAGAGTCTTTTCCTGAAACATTACTGATTGATTTTGCAACAGCTTGCACTGAATCAATGTCTAGGCCAGAGTCTGGTTCATCCAAAATTGAAATATTTGGTTTTAGGACAGCCATTTGTAAAACTTCAGACCTTTTCTTTTCACCACCAGAAAATCCCTCATTAAGATATCTTGATAAAAATTCATCTTTAAGACCAACTGCATTGATATTTTTTTTCAAATAATTTTGAAATTCTCTTACTGTGATGAAAACCTCTCTTTCATCTCCTGTGAGTGATTTACTTAACGCATTGTAAGATGTTCTCAGAAAATGAGAAAAACCTACACCAGAAACTTCGGTTGGATATTGAAATCCCAAAAACAATCCTTTTTTTGCACGTTCATGTGCTTTGAGCTTCAAAATGCTTTCTCCATCAAGTAAGATATCGCCTTGTGTTACCTCATACTTTGGATGTCCAAGTAAAGTGTATGCTAAAGTACTTTTACCAGAACCGTTTGGGCCCATAATTGCATGAACCTCTCCTGGCCCTGTTTTCAAATTAACACCTTTGAGAATTTCCTTACCTTCTCGTTTTACATGTAAATCTTTTATTTCCAAGACTGTCATGAGTGCCCTTACTTTTTTTTATTATATAATACAGACGAATTTTAGGCACTCCTAACCTACCTTATTCTAAATTTCTAGAATAATTTAAAAATAAAAGAGGGGGGGATTTAGATTTTGGCAAGTGATGGTCGAAGAGTCACTTTCAATTTATAACAAGTTAGGATTTCCTTACACCTGTTTCGGATAGTAACTTCTGTTACTCCTGCAACACTGGAAACATCCCTTTGGAGGACATTTTGACCAAGCAGTACTGATGCAACATAAAGATATGCTGCAGCGATTCCATTTGGTGCTTTTCCATCAGCAAGGTTTCGATCCTTAGTTTTTTCTGATATTTCCAAAGCAAATCTTTCTACTCGTACATCTGTGTGGGTTAGGTTTGCAATTTTTGAGATGTACTTGTCCATTGTAACTACTGGCGCTGTAGCGTTTCCTAGCTCCATCACCATAGTTCTATAGTATCGTGCTGCAAGTTTTGTTTTAGCTCTAAGATCTTTTGCAGGACATACGCCTCTGCAAATTTCTTCAAGGGATCTTACTACGCCGCATTGTTTGCATGCCATGTAAATCGTAGCAGCAGAAATACTAACTACAGATTTTCCTTTAACTTCAACCTTTCCATCTAGGTTTCTGTAAATAATGGATGCTGTCTCAAGCACATTTTTTGGCAGAGCTAGAATTTTGCATGTCTCTCCAATTTTTGATAAAACATTTGATAGTCTTCTCTCCCTTGGAGATGAAACTCTAACTCTTTGCTGCCACTTTCGTAGGTTGTGCATCTGATTGACTACTTGGGAATTCAGAGATTTTCCACTAAAGTCTTTGTTACTAATAGAAATTTCTGTAGTTATTCCCAAATCGTGTTGGGAATAAGTCGTTTGACCAGTTGCTCTAGCTAATTTCATTCTCTCTTCAAGATCGTTGCTTTTTGTTTCTGGACCATAGTCTGCCATTTGTTCTACAACGACAACGCCGCATGTAGAACAAATTCTTTCACCATTCTGAATGTCATCTATCAATGAAGACTTACATTCAGGACAGCATTTTTCTATTTCAAGTAAGTTCATTTTTGTTTTCTCCTGAATTTTTTGAATTTGTTTGCAGAAATAGCAAGTGCAAAAACTTTCTTGCCTGTGTATTTTTTTACATTGTTTGTTAACGGAATTGCAGATGCATACGGTTGTGCAACCGGCCCTATCATTTCCGTAACTTTTGCAATCTTAGTCCTTTTTTCATCACAAAGTATCTGACCTTCTTCAACTGTTTTTTTTAGTCGGACGATAACTCTACCACTATTGGCTAAGTGCAATATCTCGCCTACCTCCTGCAATAAAATCTCAAATTATCTTATAGTTTTCATAGACTTCTGTCAACTTTACTTTAGCTAAAAGCTAGATCAGATCTTATTTGGAGTGTTTTGCTCTTTTAGAAACTAATTTTTCTGAAATTTTGTTTAGAATTTTTGTCTTGGCAGAATTTTTTGGCAAAACAATGTATCCTGATCTGACATAGGGTCTTTTTGGAAATCTAACTTTTTCATTTGTTTCTTTGAGCTCAAAACCTGCAGCTTTTGCTGCATCAATTAATTCTTTTAACGATGGATCGAAAACACATTTTTCTTTTCCAAGTTTTCTTCCTTTGTTTCTTGGCAGTGTTTTGTTAAAATAATCAAGCCAGATTACGACATGCTCGTAATCTTTCATTTAATCACTTTAGAAGAATTGCATTAACTGCACCGGACTGTCCGGGCTTTGAAACAACTTTGCACTTTCCTTCTTCTGTTTCGATTATTGCGCCTTTAGAAATAACTCCCCGTCTTTGATAGTCATTGTTTGTTGAATTTTCTAAAACTCTAATAATCTTTGATTTTTTTACTTTAGAATTTGGAATTGCCAAGTTAACAAAATCAATTGTCTTTAAAGCTGTTTTTTGATTTTTTCCACGAACTTTTCTTGTCATAGTAGCTTGTGGTCCAACTAAAGCTTCATTTGGATATCTATCAATTTCATATTTTCTACGAGTTCGAAGTGGAATTCGTCTTCCTCCTGTTAACTTACTTGTTGCTAAATTCTCGATGGATTTTCTCACGCTAAGCATTTGATCTACTCTAATTTATACAAAACGCAAAATTCCACCTTACACTTTGTAAAATTGTCGAAAAGAGGTATTTTTGAGATTAAGTCAGGACGAAACTACTTGAGGAGGCGGTACTGTAACAGCGGGAGTTTTTCTAACTCTTTTGAAAAGCTTTTGCCGGAGAGTTTCTGAATCACCTTGAATACCAAAATATTTTTGAAATTTTTCTGTAGTGTTGTAGATTTTTAATCGTCCGACATTTTGTGCTGCAATATAATCTAGCTGTCTTAGTTCTTTTAGATGAATATAAACTCCTGAACCTCTAGTCTCTACCAACTGTTTTGAAGAAATTGGTTGTGAATATGCAATGTATGAAAGAGTTTTTAGTGCAGCTTTTGGAAGAATTGGTTTTGAAGCATATCGTCTAACTGTTGAACTGTATTCTGGTTTTAATTGAAAAACATAAGAACCATCTGGAAGTGTTACAATTTCTATTGCCTTAAACGATGTTTTTGCTTTTTTCATAATATTCGTAAGAAGATTTAGGGTCATTTTTCTTGATTCTGTGCCTGAGGCCTTGATTAATTCCTCAATACTTAGGGGCCTTCCAGCTGAGTATAATGCGGCTTCTAATCTTGCAGTTGCCTCATCTTCATTTTCTACCTTAGGCATGATTCAAAACCCGTCATAATCTACTTAAGAGAATCCTTTTCTGAACCTTGATCAGGTTGTGAAACATCCTCTTTAAATACAGAAATTATTATGTCGTCATCGACCTGTTCGAGTTCAACCTTTTGATCCCTGGCTAAAAATAATGCTGCAAAAAAGCACCTTATAGAATCAATGGTGTCAAGTTCAGAAGTTATTTCTCTTAAAATACCTGTACCAGTTGGACTAATCTTGTTCATGACTAGCTCTTCGTATTTGCCAATAATCTGTTCAAGAGAAATAAAATAGTCCTTAAAGTTAGGAGCCTCTACAGGTTCAAAACTTAACTGTCTTCCTTTTCTCGAACTTGGGTTTGCAATTGTTCCGATAAGGTTTTCGAGTAATTCTAGAAGCTCATTTAATGTAACTGGATAAGTTGATTCATGCCTGTAAGGCATGTTAATCAATTCAATATTCACATCAGTTCTCTGTCTTAGAGGTTCTTTTTCCATTGCAGCTTTTTGTAATGCAAAGATACTTTCTACCTTCATTCTATGAATGAGTGAGGAAGACAATGCAGCCATACCTGCAATACGAAGATCTTTTTTTCCTGTTTGATTTAGAATTTTTATTAACATCTCTAGAATTTGAATCAGGTTAATATCCCAAACATCCTTTTTAGCAATAGAAGCTGGATTGAATAGAACGTTTATCGGAGCTTGCGATATACTAGTCTTAGATATTTCTTCTGTCACATTTGGAGTAATTTTTTATTCAATAATATCTAGGCGCTCTATTTTTTTGTCCTTGCCTGTCAACTCTTATATTATTAATAAAAAATCAATACCGCATTGAAGGCAGCAAGAATTGTAGAGCCAAATAAACCACTTCAGGTAACTGAACTAGAAACTCCTAAAGCTACTGGAAATGAAGTCATTGTAAAAGTAAAGGCAGCTGGGGTTTGCCATAGTGATTTGCACCTATGGGAAGGTGGATACGATTTAGGCGATGGAATATTTTTGAAAGTTACTGATAGAGGTGTGAAATATCCTGTGACTCCTGGTCATGAAATTGTTGGAACGGTGGCTGAAATAGGAAGCGATGTAAAAGGAGTTTCTGTAGGTGATAATGTACTAGTTTATCCTTGGTTAGGTGAGGGTGAATGCCCTGCATGCAAAGCAGGCAATGAAAATCTTTGTGATGCACCAAAGTCAATTGGTCTTTTTCAAGATGGAGGATATGCAGAAAACGTCAAAGTTCCTCATTACAAATATCTGGCAAAAATTGATGGACTTGATTTAGATGCGGCAACATCACTTGCATGTTCAGGTCTTACAGCATATACTGCTGTGAAAAAAGCAAATGTAAACTCTCCTGAATTTTTGGTGATAATTGGTGCTGGCGGTCTAGGCCTGATGGCCATACAACTTGCTAAAGCAATCACAAAGGCAAAAATCATCTGTGTCGATAATGATGATAAAAAATTTGATACTGCAAAAAAAATGGGAGCTGATTTTGTTGTTAATACAAATGTTGTTGGTTCTATTTCAACGGGTGGGGGAGGAGCAGTTGAAACAATAATTTCTATTTGCAATGGTAAAGGCGCGGATAGTGTAATTGATTTTGTTAATGCACCACAAACTGCAAAGACTGGACTTGCAATTTTACGAAAAAGAGGAAATCTAGTTCTTGTTGGACTCTTTGGTGGCTCCATCAACTTGTCATTAGTAACAATTCCTCTAAAATCACTTACAATTCAGGGTGCAT
>JAUXKJ010000099.1 GCA_030624325.1 Nitrososphaerota archaeon | reverse complement strand
TGGATGATTTGCGTGTTGATTTTAATTGTTGTCTTTAATTTGGCAAAGATTTTATTTCCTTTAGTTGAGAATTTTTTTATGGTTTTACTTGAATCAGAAATCAAACTAAAAACAAGTGATCAAGCACCTGATTTTGAATTGATGGGAATTGATGATAAGAAACATTCCCTACAAGATTACAAAGATTACCAAGGCTTACTGGTTTTGTTCATTTGTAATCATTGTCCTTATGTTAAAGCAAAAGTTGATGCAATCAAAGAACTCTACGACAAGTTCCATGATAAGGTTGCAATTGTTGGAATAAACAGCAATGACCCTATTGATTATCCTGATGATAGTTTTGAAAACATGAAAAAAGTTTCATCAGAAAAAGGTCTTAAAATTGATTATCTAGTGGATGATACACAAGAAATTGCTAAAAAATATGGTGCCATCTGTACCCCTGATCCATTTCTCTTTGATAAAGATAGAAAACTGATTTTCCATGGTAGAATTGATAATGCAATGAAACTAGAAGATTCAGCAACTGAAAAAACTATGATAGGCAATATTGAAAAATTTCTTGCTGGAGAAAAAATTGAAAAAGATTTTGACCCATCCATTGGGTGTTCTATCAAGTGGAAAGAACAAACTTAAATGACCAATATCTCGAAAAATTTTCGGGGCCGGTAGCTCAGCTTGGCTGGAGCGTTCGACTGATAAACTATTTCAGACATCGAAAGGTCGTGAGTTCGAATCTCACTCGGCCCACTTTGTTTATTGTTAATCAAGCAACTGCTCGCTCAAAAATTGTTTGAGCCCATTGAAGTGCGGTTTCTAAATTTTCTGTAACTAAATCAGCCTTTGCAGTAGTCTTTGTGTTTTTACTACACAAAACAAGATGCAAATTCTTTCCAAATTTTCCCTTGACAGAATTTACGGCTCCGGAGAAGAACTTCAAACCTTCTTCTGATTCAGCAAAAATTAAAAAAACCATTATCCCATTTTTTTGCTTCCAAATTTTTCCAAGGAATTTTTGCAAATCCAAATCAAACAAAACGTCTATGGCATCAGACATATCTCCAAGTGAAAAAACTCTCCAACCATCAGAATGAAAAGATGCTGAAGCTGCTTCAGAGTATAGAGTGCTTTTTTCATCAGCAGCAATAACAATCACGTTTTTCTTAGAATCAATTTCAAATGTTTCCAAGTTGAGAAGTTGAATCGATTTTGAAATTATTCCTTTCAAAAGTTTCTCTTCAGATTTACTAATTTTTCCTTGATCAAAAAGAACTTGAACAGAATCTATTGCTGGAACAATAATTTCTGTCATAATTTTTGAGCCTTGAGCATCTGAATGGATGCAATTTCGAATTAGAGTGTAAGATTGTCTTTCAGAACCAGAAATCAAAAATTCTAGGTATTTTGTTTTTACTTTAAAATAATCATTTGGAAATTGGAATTTTTCTATTCCCTCATCTACAAACCATAATGTAATATTGCCTGCATTTTTTTCTCGAATCAAGCCTTCTGCTGAAAATATTTTCAAATATTTTGTCATGGTAACTCGGTTAAGACCTAGTTTTTTAGAAATTTCAACTCCGGAAAGTCCAGTCTTTTCTTTGCTTAGAACATCAACTAGTTTTTCTTTGATTTTTTCTTCTTGGTATCCTCTTGCCATAATGCTCTAAAATATTGGAGTTTCGTATAAAGTCTCATTAATGATTTGAAAGTTTGGTTGAAGGTTCTTTGTAACAAACGTTATATAGTTGGGTACTTTATTGTACCGTAAGGTTAGGTAAAATGCCAAAAGCAGGTTTCAAATCAATTACAATTTCTGAAAATGTATATGAGAAATTCTTTGATGTTTATGAAAAGAACAAAAGCGAACTAACCATGAAAGGTGTAAACAGCTTTGCTGGATACATCACATACCTACTAGAAGATTCGATGCAAAAGGACAAGACTTTTGCAAGATATGCACCAAAGCTCGAAAAGATTTCTGTCGATGGGGATAGAGTGATAGTTAAAGATAATATCAAAAATAGAATTGCCGAAGTTGCAATTCAAAGAGGAGAGCTTTATTGCCAGTTGTGTGAGAGTAAAGATTGCTTCCATGTTGGCTTTGTTTTTTCACTTCCAGATGTTTACGAAGTTTTAAACGCTAAAGGAATTCGTCGTCCAAAATAAAATAGTGGAGGAGGTGGGATTTGAACCCACGAACCCCTAAGAGACAAGATCACCCATTTTTAAGATCTTAAGTCTTGCGTGTCCAAAAAGCATAGTGCTTTCTTTGGCCAGGCTTGACTACTCCTCCGCCGAGTAACTAAATTTTTCTGAGAGATTTAACAGTTTAGAGATTTTCAAGAATACAATCAAAATTATAAAGAGCCCATGCAGAGCCAAGAATGCTTGCTTCGATAGCTCAGCCTGGTAGAGCGTTACCTTGGTAAGGTAAAGGTCGCGGGTTCGGATCCCGCTCGGAGCTTTAATAATTTTTAATTAATAGTTCAGAGTGACCGGTTCTCTTTTTAGAGTCAGAATTAATGGCCCTGTTTGCCTCAATTTTTCTTATTTTCCAAGAATTTTTTGAAAAAATTTCCAACACTTCTTTAGAGTTGGAATTTGATAACATGAATTTACAATTTTTAGAGTCCAATTTTTCGCATAGCTCACAAAGGCGTTTTAGATCATCATATGTGAAATTACGATTTGTGTAACTAGTGAAATTTGCAGTTGTGCTTACTGGTTGGTAGGGGGGATCAAAATATACAAAATCATTTTTTTTGACATTGTCCAGAATTGCCGAGAAATCCCTACAGGATATTTGAATCTTTTTGGATTTCAAAACTTGATTAACTGATCTGAGATTTTCTTCATTTACTATGTTGGGGTTTGTATAACGACCAAGGGGAACATTGAACTTTCCTTTG
>JAUXKJ010000030.1 GCA_030624325.1 Nitrososphaerota archaeon | reverse complement strand
GCAGTAGTTAGTAGTAGTTTTCCAGTCTGGTGGATTGGTATGTTAATGATTTTCCTTTTTGCATTTGTTTATCAAATATTTCCTGCAAGAGCAACGCCAACAATATCGCCTACAGATCCGGGTTATCTGTTAGCTTTGTTATATCACATGGCATTGCCACTGATCACAATTGTTATGATTGGTTTTGGAGCGTGGGCATACTTGGTAAGAAATTTTATGGTCGGAATAATGCAAGAAGACTTCATTACTGCTAAAAGAACAATGGGCATTGAACAAAAAAAAATTGTTTATGGTCACGCAATAAAAAACGCAGCCCCTCCAATAATTACAATTTTAGCTCTGAGTTTGTCTGGTTCACTTGGCGGGGCGATAATTACTGAAGCAGTTTTTGATTGGCCTGGGATGGGACGTCTTTATTTTGAAGCAATCTCGGTAATGGATTTGCCTGTAATTATAGGCGCAACTTATGTTCTTACGGTGTTTTTCCTTGTCAGTATTTTCATTGCAGATTTACTTTATGGATATTTTGATCCCCGAGTGCGAACAGCATGAGCAGCGTTACATCAACTGAGATTAGACAAGAATTTCTTAAAAGCAAGATTGGAATTGCGGGAATTGGTATTTTAGCTAGTTTGATACTGATATCTATTTCAGCTGCAATTTTTATTCCTGTAGATACTTTCAAGGAATGGAATAATCCTGGCAGCTGGATTTCATTTCCAAAAACATCCATGCCCTCATGGGTAAACTTGTTTATGTTTGAAAAAATTCCAGAGCACAAAATCATAGATCCTTTTATCAGTTCACAAAAAACTGATGAAATTTCTTTAATTTCTCAACAATTTAATGTAAATTATGAATATGATGATTTTCCTAACGACTTTATCTACGAGTTTACTGCAATGTACTCTGGTTCACCATTACTTCAGGTCATCGTAATTAGACCAGATGGTACCAATCTTAAGATTTTGTCAACATCTCTTCCTTATTCAGAAATTGAAACCATTCATAATGATAGAGTGTTTTCAACAGACGAATCAATCAAAAAAAATATTTTACTTCAATCTGACAAATTTAAATTTCCAATAACTGGCTTTTCTTCACAAGATATAATATTTTCAAAATCAAGCCAGCACTCAGTTCTAAAAGGAAATTACATATTTTTAGCAAATTTGTATGGAGTACAAATTGAAAACAGTATTTCAGATTCCAATTTGATTATTGGTGGAAAAGCGTTTGGATTAATGGGAACTGATGAGCTAAGAAGAGATCTTGCAATTGGATTGATTTGGGGAACACCACTTGCACTATTCATTGGAATCGCTGTAGCAGTGGGTTCTGTTGTAATGGGGTTGATTTATGGAGTTTATGCTGGCTTTAAAGGAAAAATGGTTGACGAATCAATGATGCGATTTAATGATGTCATTTACGCCCTGCCTGCATTACCGTTTCTAATTATCTTAGCAGTCACTATCAGCAACAGCATTTTTCTGATGATTGGTTTTTTGATGATATTTGGATGGGTAGGTATTGCAAAAGTTTCAAGAAGCATGGCTTTACAAATCAAAATAAAAGGATATGTCGAAGCATCAAGAATGATGGGCCAAAAAGATTCAAAAATTGTTTTCAAACACATAATCCCACAGCTTTTACCTTATGCTTTTGCGAGTATTGCAATTTCAGTCCCTGCTGCCATTACAACTGAGGCAGGATTAAGCTTCTTAGGACTAGGCGATCCTACATTTCCCACTTGGGGACAAATTCTTCATGATGCAAATACGTATGGTGCAGCTGCTAGAGGACTTTGGTGGTGGATTGTACCACCTGGTTTAATGATAGCCATTACTGGCTTGGCTTTTGTATTTCTTGGAAATGCACTAGACGCAATAGTTAATCCAAAACTAAAACGATAGTAAGGCTAGAGGTCAAATTTTCGAATTAATTCAATATTGGCATCATTTAGTTTTATTGAATAGCATGCGGAATTTTCATCTTTAAATGCTGCCAATTTGTTAGCAAATACTTTTTTGCTGTGACCGCCATAAGATGCAGTATCTGATTCATCAAAACAAATTGGCATTTGTTTCATGTTTAGATTATTTTGTAGAAGAAAAGCAATGAATTTTTTGTAATTTTCAGTATCATACCAGTCAATGTTTTTTTCTTTACTAGCCCCAATCCATATCTCAATCGAGTTTTGATAGAGGACTTTTTTCCTTAAATCTTCCAGAGTCATGTTATTGTAAGACTAGTCTTTTAAAATTCGGCACGTTTCGATCTAGAACCACATCTTGGACATTCACTACCCTTGTACTGGTGGTTACAAACAAGACAGGAATACTTTACACCGGGTTTTTGATTCATTCCAAAAAATCCACCACCGCCAAAACTTCCAGAACCTCTCATGCGACTCAACATCCTTCGTCTAAGTACTAATGGAAATGCAATGAAAATTGCCAAGGCAGCACCTAAACCCCAAGGAAATGGTAGTACCATTTGCAAACCTATACTTATTGCTAAAGATGCAAACAAAAATATCAAATACATTTTAAAATTAATCAATACAATTTTCTTTTTCTCTAAAAACCTTATAAAGTTTTGTCAGCTTTAATCTCAATCCATCCATTGTCTTCTAAATTATGGTGAGTTTTACAGAATCTCCCTTACTGTCCCAAGCAAAAATATCATCATTCTCATATGGAGATTTTACAATCAATGCAATCAATCCAAAAAAATTTTGTAAATCGGTTAATGATGGTTGTGCCGAACCACGGGGATGTGAATGTACAATTCCCACATAACTCAAATCTAGTGGTAAAAAAGAATGTGGAAATCCAGCAAAGGTAGGACCACTCTCAGAAAAAGGTGGTACAACAAGTGAATCAATAAGAATTGTTCCCCTTTTTGATTTTCCTCTTAAAATTAAAATGCCTTCATTAGGATGCTTCATCTTACAAAATGAGAGAATTCCATCCCGAACGTCTTTTTTTAGAGAAACTTTTCTATCAGAATTCATTAAGTTTTACAGATTGATTTAGTATTCAAAAATTAATTAACTTTAAGGTATAAATTTTCAACCAGGAAAAATGTTAATGTTATCAACTGTTCGTACACGTCCAGATGGTTTGGATAAACCTTCAGCTCCATCCCATTTTTTTAATTTAAAATACAATTCTTTTGCAATTTCTTTTTGTCTGCGATTTTCAATTTTTGAAATGAGTACCGTAGAAGTAATTGGTTTGACTAAGACTTCTACTTGATCATCGAATTCGTTTAGTTCTGAAACTAATTTTGGCCCGTGACCAGTAACAAAGATGATCCGCTGCTTTGGATATTCTTTTAAAATTTCTTTGGCAACTTTAACTCCATCTTTTATTGGCATTAAATAATCAACCACAACAACATCAATTGGACTTAGATCATTTGTCATAAGTGACATGTATTTTTTGAGGCATTCTTCTCCGTCTTTTGTGAGAAACACCTCATGACCAAACGCTTCTAATGTCATTTTATATTGTTTGCCAATATCTTCTTCATCTTCAGCTATCAATATCTTCAGAGACATTTTTTCTACAGTAATCTTAAACCCGACAAACCTAATGAAGTGATGTTTGTTCATTAAAACAGATAAATCAAAGTTGAATCCAAATGCTAAATTTGTATGAAAATTAAAATTTAGTTTTTATTTTAAGCGTGAGTTGTGCGGCCACTTGGAGTTTCTACCCACATATCTTTGTGAACGAAACTAGAAGTTTTAGGATTGTATTCGCTAATCATACCATAACCGCTTTTTCCTCCAGAAACTGGATATTCAAAATAAATTGCTGTAAACAGTTGTTGTGTGCCTTCCTTAACTTTACTCATAAAATCTCGGTCAATAAAAAACCAATAATGTTTTTCCATGTTAGGCAACATCGGCCCTAGATTAAAATTCTCAGTTTTATCTGATTTTAAATCATCTTTTGACATCAACTTGTTACCTTGTTTAAAATAAACAGTAACATATTCTGCAGGAATTTCACCGTAATTTTTTATCACAACATCAAACTGATGTTTCCCATTAATACTATCTTTCAATTCCTTTATACTGTTACTAGGTCCTACCCAAGGTCGAAATCGATATTGTGTTTGAATTCTGCTCAAGTAAACAGTTGCTTCCATTTGCTTTATTGTTCTATAAAGAAGAATTACAAGCGCAATTGTTGCGATAGCAGTACCAATAGAAGCTGCAGTTTCAAAAAGTGCTACTTCAACCAACTAATTTATCCCTCCAATATCTAATTTAAACAATTATTTCAAACCGATAGTCTATATTTGGTATTTGAAATATTTTGAAGTTTTTGTTCAATTTCAATTAAAATGTTAGGAAGCGATTTTTTTAATTCTTCATTGGTGTTCCCAAGTTCTTTTGTCCTAGATTCTGCATCATTTTTATCTTGTAAAGTTTTCTCCAAAAATACTTCTTTTTCTTTTAACTTTTTGAGATCAAAAACTTCCAGTTTATTTTCCAAGGAATTTTTTTGTTTCATAAATTCATGAATTTTTTTAAGAAATTCATCAAGCATACTTATTGTTTCATCGATTTGACCTACGGATTTTTCAGAATCTTTTACTGAAACAGAACCTGCCTCAACACCTCTTCTTACTGCATAAAGGATTTGAACTATATCGTCTTTATTTGATGAAATTAAAACAGCAAATGGATTTGCCGCCAAATTCTCCATTAATTTTTTTTGAGGTTTGTCTAGAGAAGAGATGTATCCATATTTGCTTAGGGGTCTTGAAATTTTTGTAAATTGCAAGTCGACTTGACTTTTAATGTGATTTTCTTCTGAAGAAAGAGAAGTAATTTTCTTTTTTATTTCCATAAACTGAGAATATTCTTCACTAGATTTCAAATCTTCAATATTCTTTTTTGTGGAATCTATGGTTTGATGGTATTGCTCAATGGAGTTTTTAAGGTCAGAAATCCTTTGATTTGTATCATCAATAGATTGTTGTGATGATTTATAGTGCTCAATTTTTTCAAAAACTGATGAAATGCTCTCTTGAAAAGAACTAAAGTTATTCACCATACTTTGAAATTCCTTTCTATTTGATTCTAAAACCGCGAGGTGTTGCTTAAGTTGTCCTGCATATTTTTTTGCAAAAATGTGAATTACTCTAGATTGTTTCCCAAGTACATCTCCTATTCGTTTTAGCAGTTGGGACGATTGTTTAACTAACGAAGAAATATCATCATGTGAAGAAATTTCTGGAAGTTTTTCTGTAGTTTCTCTTTTAATGGTTGAAATTACTAATTTTTTTCCACGGACAACAAGAATTTGGAGATGTTTATCAAAATCATCAATTTTTAGATCATCTTTTTCAAGGTGGTTTGCAATTTTCAGAAGTTCTTCTCTTTGTGATTCTATATATTTTCGAAATGACTTTGCTTCTGAAATAATAGTTTTTGTTCTTAATGATTGAATTTCGTCTAAAACTTTAGGAATTTCTTTAAAGGAAATTTCTTTTTCCGTCCCTACTGAGATGTCGGAGTCTTGTTTTTGTGTTTTTTTTCCCCATCCAAAAACCATTAGTTACATGGAGAGAATGGAGATTAAATGTGTTAAACTTGTGATTAAACATGACATTAGAATTGATATTTCATAAATTTTAAAAATGGTATACAAATCTGTGGTGATAAGATGGTAAATTCCTCAAGCAGAACCAAAAAATTTCATAGTGGTTTTGTTAAAAAATCAGTCATTATCAATGCTCAACCTGAAAAAGTTTGGAATAAAGTTAGCAATATTCTAGGACTAGGTCAATGGGTAATTGATATAAAAAAAACGCTTCCTCTATCAAAATGTAAACGAGGAGTTGGAACTATCCGTAAAATT
>JAUXKJ010000085.1 GCA_030624325.1 Nitrososphaerota archaeon | reverse complement strand
GGACTGGTCCAATTGGACAAATGGAAGAAGCACAGGTCGTACCTGAATTTGGTACAATTGCCGTAATGATTCTAGGTGTTGCAATAGTTAGTATCATTGCTGTTACTGCAAGATCTAAAGTAATCCCACGACTGTAAAAAAACTTCTCACTCTTTTATTTTCTTTTTATCATAGCAATTATTGCTAGTATTACACCTGCTGCACCAAGTGATAATCCAAAAACAGCAAAGTTGTATGTAGCTTCAACATTAAATTCTCCTGCACTTGTGTCTACACCACCAAGTTTTGATTTAATGTCGGTTACATCTTTTTGTAGTGATGACATTGCGTTTTTCAAAGCTGCCACTTCTTGCCCTGATGATGAACCAGATGATTGTGGAAAATCAAGTACTGCAGTACTTTCTACAGCTTCAGGATGAAGTTCTATATCAACAACTACTCCATCGATATTACCTTGTAATTCAATTATAATTGAACCTGTTCTTGTTGGAATAATCTTTGAGAAATAATGACCTGGTCTCGGATCAGAGTTAATATCAAGAGTTTTAGTAACTCCACCAAACTTGATGGTAGCTTCTAAATTTTTGAATGCATTGATTACTCCAGATTTTATACCCTCTGAAGGGGATTCACTTATTTCATAAACTATGGCATTTCTGAAACCAACCACTGGTGGTTCTTGGTCCCAACCCACCTCAATTTCATATGGTTCAACCTCAACAGTTGTGTGGGCATATACAATTGGAATTGAAAACAAAATCAAACCAAAAGTTGCTATAACAAGAAGAATATTTTGCACTGATAATATTGCTTCCAAACGTGTTATTATCTTTACTAGAGTTGGTACAAAACTCGAAGGTGTAAAGTGTTTAAATTGTCAAACCTTGATTTTGAAATTGAATGCAAAAACTCCTAATAGTTTTTTTAATTGTTTCGACTTTGGGAATTCCTCTAGTAGAAGGACATCCATTTACATTAGAAACTAATCCTCCACAAGCTTCCAATTCTCCTACTGGAATAACTCAGATTCAAGTTCAATATTCCGAAGCGATTGAAATTGATTTTAGCGCACTCAAGATTTTGGATAGCAATGGTGAACAAGTTGACAACAAGGATACGGCCTATTTTGAAGGAGAAGATTCTCTTGTTGTAACTACTCGACCACTACAAGAGGGGGTTTACACTGTAACAAGTAAGGTGCTATCAAAGATAGATGGGCACTTGGTAGATTATGCATTTGTTTTTGCAGTTGGAGAAGTTAAAATCGATCCTGCTCTTTTAGAACAACAAGGAAGCTCAGAATTAATATTTTTTCCAGAAGCAGCAGCTAGATTTCCAGGTTTTGTTGGAGAAACTATAGTTCTTGGTGCAGTGATTTCTTCTTTATTAATTTGGGGAACGCAAAGAAAAGATCTCATAAAAGAAAAGCTTGTAGAACTAAAGCAAACATATCATAATAAATTTTTAACTTTAATTGGTGTTGGTATAATTGCAGTTTTAACTTCAAATATTTTGTTACTCATGATGCAAACCATTCGTTTGGAAGTATCAGCTTTTGAAGCTATTCAAACATCTTTTGGTTTTACATGGATAATTAGGATGGCTATTACAATTGCCTTACTTATTGTCTGGTTTTTGTTAGAACGTAAACCAAATATTTCCAAAAAAAATCATTTTCCTATTTTGATACTTTCACTTGCATTAATTGGAACTTCGACTATGATTGGACATGGAGCCGCAAGCGAACAAATAGCTGCAATGATTTTGGATTATGCACATAATCTTATAGCTTCTATTTGGATTGGAGGAATAATCTTTTTTGTATTTGTTCTACTATCTGCATTTTCCAGACTAGACAGTGACCAAAGGGAAAGACTTTCTCTTAGTGCAATACCTCGGTTTTCAATAATGATTGTGATATCTCTAGGAGTTCTAATAATTACAGGCCCCACTCTTTTATGGTTCTTAGAAAGTGACGTTGGTTTACTTGTTGAATCCACCTATGGTATGTTGATACTTGCCAAGATTGGAATTGCTTCAATTATGATCGTTTTTGGAGGGTATAAGCAATTTAGAGTACAGAGAAGAGCTGAAATAAATCTAAAAGCTGGTACCATTTCCGTACACAAAAAATTAAAACGAAGTTTAAAAATAGAATCTGCTCTTGGTATTGCTCTCCTTGGAGTTGTGGCATTACTTACTAATGGTACCCTTCCAGCAGGTGAAATTCAATCCGTTCAGGCAGAACAGTCAACATATGGATTCCAAACTTTTGATTTTTCAGAAAATGCAAAGTTTGACGTAAACATAGTTCCCTTTTCAAGTGGAGTAAATACAATTAGTGTTATTGTAACTGACCTTGAAAATAATCCATTACAGGACTTGGGAACAGTCAAAGTCAAAGTTTCAAATCCTTCTCGAAATATTTCGCCAATCGAAATCCCAATGAACGAAATTCAAGTTGATGAAAAAACCTTACGATATGAAGGTGATGTTACGTTTGGATTTTCTGGAAAATGGCTAGTTGAGATAGAAGCACAAAGAACTCAAAATGCAAACGAAGGAATTTTTCTTGAGACAATTGTAAAACCAAGACTTGCTGAATTAAAAACAGAAATAATAGAGTATCAGTTTCCATCGACAAATTCAGCCCCACTTTATCCTGTATTTGATGGAAAAGATGCAATATGGATAAGTGATCCAGGAAAGCCACGAATATGGAAATTTACTATTGATGATCAAGAGTTTAGATCATTTGATTTTGAAGGAAAAACAAGTATTGTACTAACAATAGACAATGACGGTAAAATTTGGTTTACAGACACTCCAGAAAGTAATATTGGATTTTTAGATCCTATCACTGAAGAGATTCAAATCATTCCTCTTCCTATGGATTCAATTCCTATAGAGATTGAAGCTGATTTTGAGAACAACATGTGGGTTGCTCTCACAGACAAAAACATGTTAGTAAAATACAACCAAAAAACTGGAGAGTTTGAACAATATCCTCTTCCCTCGGAACCATCAGGTCCATTTGCAGTACAACGCGATACAGATGGAAACATTTGGTTTTCTGAAACACAAGCTGGAAAAATTGGAGTAATTAATCCACAAACTGGTGAAATTCGGGAATTTTCTCCAGAAGAACCATTGAAAGCACCTGAGGCAATGTTTTTTGACAT
>JAUXKJ010000090.1 GCA_030624325.1 Nitrososphaerota archaeon | reverse complement strand
GCGCCCAGGAATCCCATAAGAGAGATTTAAAAAATTTTTTGGGTTTCTTTTCAGGAATGGTTGATGAAATTGTAATTCTAGATGAATCCCTAGAAGAGCAACAGATTTTTGATCTCTGTCAACAAAGTGAATATTATCCAATATAATTTTGGTCTAAAATAATTCCATAAACGGAACTGGGTCCAACCAGACCAGATATTATTTTGTTAATTCTTTAACTTTCAATGAAAGATTGTATAATGCATTTTTCACGTCTTTGTCTCGTTTTGTAATTCCTTCCCTGTAAGCATTGATCTTTTTCATTCGGTGATCGATCATTCGTTTTTGTTCTGCAATTCCAGAAGAACCTTGAGAAATCCTGTCTCGAAGTGACGAGTTAATTGTAGTTGATTTAATAATTTCAGATAAGAATTTAGAATTAACTGTTGTTCCTTTAATTGCTGTGTTTAATTCATTTGGAGTAATTTTAGAAATTGGTTTTTTAGAATAATTTGCTAATTGAATAATCTTGCCAATAACTTGATGAGCAGTCCTAAATGGAATACCTTTTTGAACTAGTTTTTCAGCTAAATCTAAAGCAATCAAATATCCACTTTCTGTCGCTTTTTTCATTTTTGTCTTATTGACAGAAACTGTCAATAGCATCAATTTTATCACAATGAGTGCACTTATTCCTATTTTTGATGTTGTCCATATTGTAGATTTGATTTGTTGTAGGTCTCGATTGTAACCAGATGAAAGACCCTTAAGAGCTGCTAAAACCGTTGTAACATTGCCAATCACTTGTGCAGTCTTTCCTCTTGTAAGTTCAAGTATATCGGGGTTTTTCTTCTGAGGCATGACACTAGATGGTGATGAAAACTCATCTGATAACTCGATAAAACCAAACTCAGATGTTGACCATATAGCAAAATCTTCTGAAACCCTTGATAGGTTTGTCATTAGAATTGCCACTACACTTACGAATTCTGCAACAAAATCTCTCGTACCTGTAGCATCAATTGAGTTTTCAATGATTCCATGAAATCCAAGCATTTTTGCTGTGCTTTTTCTATTAATTGGAATACTAGTCCCTCCAATTGGTCCTGCTCCTAATGGACTTTCATTTACCCTCCCATATGTCACATAAAGTCTGTCAAGATCACGAAACAATGCATCTGCATATGATAAAAGATAGTGTGAAAAGAAACCAACCTGAGCTTGTTGAAGATGAGTATATAGTGGCATGACAGTTTTTTGATGTGTTTGTGCCAACGATACTAGAGCCTCAATTGTATCTATCAAGCAATGACAAAGAAGGTTAATGTCATCTCGAATTTTCATTCTAATATCAAGAGAAACTTGATCATTTCGTGAACGTCCCGTATGCATTTTTCCACCACTTACAGGTCCTGCACTTTTAATTACAAGTGATTCAATTAATTCATGAATATCTTCAGCTTCGGATTTATTTTCAAATTTTTTTTTTCTTAGACCTTCTAATGCAGAAAGAATTTTTTTTGATTCATTTTTTGTAATGATTTTGTTTTCATACAACATAATTGTGTGTGCTTGACTTCCAACTATGTCATAAAATGCAATTTCATCATCATCTGAAATTGATGAAACGTAATCAAGAGTAATTTCGTCTAACTTGTTACCAAGACGTGAACGATACATTATAATTAAAATTTAGAATGGTTATATATAGCCTCGACGCTTGGTCGACCATGACACAAGATATCAAACAACTAAGAGTGAAAATTTTCGATGAGTTATCTAAAATTGTGGATCCTGAAATAAACACAACTATCACTGAGCTTGAACTTGTTGATGAAGTGGACATTAATGGTTCTCAAGTTAAAATTGATTTGCACTTGACAAGTCCATTCTGTCCAGCAGTATTTGGATTTAAAATTTGTCAAGATGTTCATGACAATCTTTTGAAAATTGATGGTGTTGATGATGTTAAAGTTAATGTATCAAACCACTTTATGTCCGAGCAAATTAACAATCAGGTAAATAATAGTCCTAATCCAAAAAAACAAAATAACTAACTTCGAAAACCTAGTAAATATCCTCGAAGTAACTGAATTCCCATAGCAGGATCTACACCTTTTGGACATACCTGGCTACAAGAACCTGCAAAATGACATCTAAAAATGCCATGAGAATCATCTATTATTTTCAATCTTTCGTCCTTACCTTTGTCTCTGGAATCTGCAACGTATCGATAAGCTTGCGCTAAAGCTTGCGGCCCAACAAATGATGAATCAGTTGCCATGGTGGGGCATGCAGAGTTGCATAAACCACATTTGATGCAATTAGCAAACTGGATGTATTTTTCTACATCTTCTGGTGATTGTAAAAATTCTTTTGTTTCGGGTTTAATTTCAGATTCAGGATTAATGATAAATGGTTTAATTTTCTTATGTGTTGAAAACATTCTTTCAAATCCAACAACCAGATCACGAGTTATTGGGAAGTTATCCATTGGTTCAACTGTAATAACATCTGAATTTAGCTCAGTTATTTTTGTAAAACAAGCTAATCTAGGTCTTCCGTTAATTTTCATTCCGCATGAACCACACGAAGCCTGTCTGCACGAATAACGAACGCCAACAGAATGGTCAGAATTATTTTTCACATGCAGAATTGCATCTAAAACAGTTGTCCACTTTTCATAAGGAACTTTGTATTCACCAAATTGTTTTTTAGAATCAGTCTTTGGATTAAAGCGTGAAATTCGTAGAGTAATAGATTTTGGTTGAGTTTTAACTCTGCTTAATTCTTGTGAAACTTGAATATTATTTGAAACCAATCTAACTCATCCCCATACTAGTAATAAAAATAGTTCTGGAACCATATAATATTACTAATGCCATTGCAGCAATACATCCGTAAGTAACTGATCTTTCGTATCTTCTCCCTTGTTTTAGTTCCAAAAGAACAACCCGTAAACCATTAAATCCGTGAATGGAGATAAGAATCAAAATAATTTCCAACATACATGCGTATGTTAAGAATTTTTTGTTTGAAATAAAACTATATTTTTGTAACGACTCTGCAAAACCTTGGGTAAGTCTGAACAAAATATGTACGGCAACCAAGG
>JAUXKJ010000039.1 GCA_030624325.1 Nitrososphaerota archaeon | reverse complement strand
TGACCCTCAAGCATCTCCTACAGAACAACGGGCCTCTCTTGATAGAAAGAAGCAAGATGATTTTGAAGATCTTATTTTGAAAGAAAAACCAAACATTAGCTGGAAGGAGGTAATTGGTTTAGAAGATGCAAAGAGTGCCTTGAGAGAATCTATTGTATATCCTACCAAAAGACCTGATTTATTTCCACTAGGATGGCCTAGAGGACTGCTTTTTTATGGTCCACCAGGGTGTGGTAAAACAATTCTTGCAGCAGCTACTGCAAGTGAAATAGACGGTTATTTTGTAAACGTCGATGCAGCCTCAATGATGAGTAAATGGTTAGGTGAAGCAGAGAAAAATGTTTCAAAGCTTTTCAAAATGGCTCATGCCCTTAATGAAAAGGAAGGAAAACCAGTAATTTTGTTTATAGACGAAGTTGATTCGCTTTTAGGTTCTCGTAGCAGTGAGATTGGTGGAGAAATAAGGACAAAAAATCAATTTCTTTCTGAAATGGATGGAGTAAACAGTAAAGGAAAGGATGTAAAGTTGTATGTAATTGGGGCAACAAACAAACCATGGAGTCTTGACTGGCCATTTTTGCGTAGATTCCAAAAAAGGATTTATGTTTCTCTTCCAAGTCTGGAGGCAAGACAGAATCTATTTGATCTATACACTGCTCCTTTGAAAAAAGATATGAGAATTAAAACACATGAGCTTGCCAAACTCTTTGAGGGATACAGTGCAAGTGATATCAAAGACGTTTGTCAATCAGCCCAGCTCAAAGCTGTTCATGAACTTTTTGATTCTACAGCCTATCAAGAACCTGTACAAGGCCAAGAATTACCTCAACCAAAAAATCTAACCATGTTAGACTTTAGACAGATAAAGACTCAAAGAAAACCCAGCGTTTCAATGGAAATGATTCGAGCCTATTACAAGTGGAGCGAAGACTTTAAGGCTCTCTAATTTTTTTAATATTTTTTTGCGATCAAATTTCATAAAACTTAAATCAGTAATCAAGATGACTTGTCGAGGGTCACAATTACCACAAAAAAAGCCCAATACGCAAAAAAATTTGGAAAGCTGATCCTTGATGATGGGACAGTTCTTGATGGGATTGGGTTTGGCTATTCTACTGTCGTTTTTGGAGAAATAGTCTTCAATACAGGAATGGTAGGCTATCCTGAAACTTTGACAGATCCTTCCTATAGTGGTCAAATTCTAACTTTTACTTATCCTCTAATTGGAAATTATGGTGTCCCCGATCCAGCAATAAAAGATGATGATGGTATTTCCAGCTATTTCGAATCTGATAAAATTCAGGTAAGAGGGCTAGTCATCCATGAGCTTTCAATGATTGCCAGTCACTGGAACCTTTCAATGACTCTAGATGAATGGCTTTACAAAGAGAAAATACCTGGAATATCAGGAATTGACACAAGGGAATTAACAAAAAAATTACGAACTAGCGGAGTAATGATGGCAGCTCTTGTAGTGTCAGATTCTGAAATTGATGAAGAGAAGGTTAAGAAACAACTTTCTTCGGCACAAAACTATACCACAGAAAAATTCATGGATGTAGTGTCAACAAAAGATGAACAAGTTTTTGGAAAAGACAAGAAAACAGTTGTTGTAATTGATACTGGAGTTAAAAACGCGATTTTGCGAAATATTAGAGAAATAGGATACAAGGTTGTAAAGGTTCCATGGAATAGTTCTATTGAAAAAATCCTATCTTACAAACCAAAAGGAGTTGTTGTTAGCAACGGTCCAGGGGATCCCCAGAGTTGTCCTGACACAATTAAGACGGCAAAATCCTTAATCGAAAAAAATATTCCAACATTAGGAATATGTCTTGGAGCCCAAATTCTTGGCTTAGCAGGAGGAGCAGATACTTACAAACTAAAGTATGGACATAGAGGTCAAAACAAACCTTGTGTTAATTTAGAAAATGATCAAGTATATGTTACTAGTCAAAACCATGGTTACTGCATTAGTCCAGACACTTTAAAAAATTCAGAATTTAACTTGTGGTTTTCTAATACTGATGATAAAACCGTTGAGGGAATAAAACACAAAAAGCAAAAATGTATTGCAGTTCAATTTCATCCAGAAGCATCACCTGGACCTTATGATTGTAAATTCGTTTTTGAAGAACTGAAAAACCTAATGGAGGAGGAAAAGGCTGCCAAAAAATGAGTCGCTAAAAAAAATTCTAGTGTTAGGGAGCGGGGCATTAAAAATCGGAGAAGCCGGCGAAAGTCGCTAAAACGACCGCCAATTTGACTACTCCGGAAGCCAATGCCTCAAGGCAATTCGCGAAGACGGACTGAAAAGTATTCTTATCAATCCAAACATTGCAACAATTCAAACCGATACCAGATTTGCAGACCAAGTTTACCTCTTACCAGTTACGCCAGAATATGTGACATCAATTATTGAAAAAGAAAGACCAGATGGACTAATGCTTGGGTTTGGAGGCCAAACCGCTCTAAACTGTGGCGTAAAACTTGACGAGCAAGGAATACTACAAAAATATGGAATCAAGGTACTTGGGACACAAATTTCAGGAATTAAATCGACTGAGGATAGACAACTTTTCAAAGATTCTATGACGCAATGCGGAGTTCCTATGCTCAAAAGTAAAACCGTTTATTCATTTGAAGACGCAAAAAAAGTTGCTAGTGAATTAGGTTATCCAGTGATTGTGAGAGTTGCTTATACTCTAGGAGGAAAAGGTGGCGGGGTTGCCTTTAATGAAATCGAGTTGTATGAAATTGTTGGTAGAGGACTTAGTGCAAGTATGGTGGGTCAAATACTGATTGAAGAATATGTTGGAAGCTGGAAGCAAATTGAATATGAGGTAATGCAAGACTATTCAGGAAATAATATCATTGTATGTAACATGGAAAATGTTCTTTCAATGAAGGTACATACTGGAGATAACATTGTAGTTGCTCCCTCTCAGACAATTAACAACCGAGAATATCATTTATTGAGATCAGCTGCTTTAAGGGCCACAAAACATGTTGGTATAGTTGGTGAATGCAACATACAATTTGCATTGGATCCTGAATCTGAAAAGTATGTTGCAATCGAGATAAATCCAAGACTTTCTCGTTCTTCAGCACTTGCTAGCAAAGCAACCGGTTATCCACTTGCCTACATGTCTGCAAAATTAGGTATTGGTTATTCATTGCCAGAACTGGTTAACAAAATTACCAAAGTTACTACTGCATGTTTTGAACCATCCCTTGACTATATTGTATGCAAACATCCTAGATGGGACTTTAACAAATTCGAGCTTGCAAATAGAAACATTGGTCCAAGCATGAAATCTGTGGGAGAAGTAATGGCAGTAGGAAGAACGTTTGAAGAATCGCTTCAAAAATCAATTAGGATGCTCGATATTGGTAATGACGGACTAGTTCTAAATCGTATGAATGGAAAAACTTACGATGAAGAAGAAATCGAAAATCATCTTTTATCTACAGATGATTACATTCTATTCTATGTTGCTGCTGCACTTAAGAAAGGAATTTCTGTTGAAAAAATTTACAAAATATCCGCAATTGATCCATGGTTTATTGAAAAAATAAAAAACATTGTAGATACAGAACAGAAATTAAAAGAATCAAAGATTGAACCTAATCTTTTACGAGAATCTAAAAAACTCGGGTTTTCTGACAGGCAAATTGGAAGAGCTTCAGGTATCGATGAAATGGAAATTCGCCAAATAAGAAAAAAGGAAGGCATTGTTCCGGTAGTAAAACAAATAGATACGCTAGCTGCTGAATGGCCTGCAAAAACAAATTATCTATACCTTACATACGGTGGAGACAAAAACGATTTTGAAATATCACCACAAGAAGAAGGAATTCTGGTTTTGGGTGCAGGACCATATCGAATAGGAAGTAGTGTAGAATTTGATTGGGGCACAGTAAACATGGTTTTGGGCTTGCAAGAAAATGGAGAAAAAAATGTTGCTGTGGTAAATTGTAATCCAGAAACGGTATCAACTGACTATGATATTTGCCAAAGGCTTTACTTTGAAGAATTAACTCTGGAGCGCATTTTAGATATTCAGGAGTTTGAAAATTGTAAGGGAATTGTGACTTCGGTTGGTGGTCAAACTGCAAACAATCTAACTCCAAAACTTGCTAAAAACGGAATCCAACTACTTGGAACTTCTGCAGAAGATGTAGATAGAGCAGAAAACCGTTCAAAATTCAGTGCAGTACTTGATGAGTTGCACATTAAACAACCAAAATGGCAGGCTTTTTCGAACATCACTGAAGCAAAAAATTTTGCGATTGAAGTAGAGTATCCAGTGATTGTGAGGCCATCCTATGTCCTAAGCGGAGCTGCAATGAAGGTTGTGTGGTCGCAAGGAGAATTAAAAAAATTTGTTAACGAAGCAACAACACTATCTCCTGATCATCCAGTTGTTATCTCAAAATTCATGCTAAATTCCTTAGAAGTTGATGTAGATGGCGTTTCAGATGGTGAAACCATCATAATTGGTGCACTCGTAGAACACATTGAAAGTGCAGGAGTTCATTCAGGCGATGCTATGATGTGCATTCCTCCCTGGCGTCTTAACAACAAAATTATTGAAACAATAACTGATAATACCAAAAAAATTGCTAAATCATTTAACATCAAAGGACCATTTAACTTACAATTTCTTATCAATGAAGACCAAGTTTATGTTATAGAGTTAAACATCAGGGCATCACGTTCAATGCCATTTGTTTCAAAATTCGTTAAAACCAATTTAATCAGCTTGGCATCTTCTGCAGTTCTCGGTAAAAAAATTCCACAAATACCTGATGATCAATGGAGAAACGTAACCCAATATGGAATCAAAGTTCCACAATTTTCTTTTATGCAGCTAGAAGGAGCAGATATGATTTTAGGAGTTGAAATGCAGTCTACTGGAGAAGCAGCTTGCTTTGGAATTAGTTTCTATGACGCGCTTGCAAAAGGATTGATATCAGTAGGTTATTCTCTTCCAAAGAAAGGAACTGTGTTAATCACCATCGGAGGCGAAGAAAATAAAGAAAAACTTTTACAAACTACTGCGTCGCTCAAAAATCTTGGATTTAAAATTCTTGCAACAGAACATACTGCTGAATTTTTGCAGGAAAAATTTGGCGAAGT
>JAUXKJ010000089.1 GCA_030624325.1 Nitrososphaerota archaeon | reverse complement strand
CAGTCCGTTAGAGTTAATTTTTCATGGTGGAGAAGAATATGAAATCGTAGCCACAGTACCTCCCAAATATCTCCCCCAAGTAAAAAAAAATGCAAGGTCTCAAAATATCTCTCTTTTTGTGATAGGTATGGTGACCAAAGGGCGAGGAGTTGTCTATTCACATGATGAAAAAATTATGAAGATCAAAAATAAAGGCTGGCTACATTTTCAAAGTTAATGTTTTTTAAACCCTTCAAGGTGTGGGAAGACATTGTCTGACAAAGAAGCAAAGTTAGAAGAAATCAAAACAGAGGCTGAAAAAATTAAGAAAGAAATGGAGGCCAAATCAAAAGAGGAACCAATTACTGAGAAAACATTAGAAGCTAAAGCCGAATCACCAACTAAAAAAGAATCCAAAGATGATGTAAAAGAAAAATGGGGAATTGCACATATCTTTAGTAGTTATAATAATACAATTATTCACATTACTGATCTAACTGGAGCAGAAACAGTTGCCATAAGTTCTGGTGGAATTCATGTTAATGCTGACAGATACGAGTCATCACCTTTTGCTGCAATGAAAGCTGCAAACGCTGTAGTTGAAATTGCTACAACTAAAGGATTTACTGCATTACACATTAGAGTGAGGGCCGTTGGTGGAGTTGGTTCTAGAGTTCCTGGACCAGGAGCACAAGCATCCATTAGAGCCCTAGCTAGAGGGGGTTTTAGAATTGGAAGAATAGATGATGTTACTCCAATTCCACATGATACAACCAGAAAGAAAGGCGGAAAAAGAGGAAGAAGAGTCTAATCTTCTTTAGCTATTTTCAATTTTACATTACACTCTTTAGATGCAAAAAAGTCTGACATAAAATTTGTAAATTTTTCATTTTGTTTGCGTCCTTTTGCTTTTTTTATCATATCTGAAAATTCCTCATCTATTTTTAAATGAAGGTTTGGTGTTATCCATAATTTAAAAAATGTCCATCCAAACCTTGACACTGGTTTACTAAACTTATATCCATTATCAATGTCACATAGTTTTTGTAGATCTTCTAAGGCATTTGTAACAAATTCAATGTCTTTATCATAATTAGTTGTACTAACTTCAAAAATTATATTCATTGATTATCATCATTTGGAAGATTGTCTTCATTTTTTGATGATTTTTCACTAAACTTTTCTGACAGCGAAATGAATTTTCCATCTTGTTCAACATTGATTGTAGTCTTTACATGAACATTGAGTCCTACTACTCTAAATAATGCCAATAGCTTACCTCCATCGAGTTTTTCATCAATTTCGCCAGAGGAAATGAGCTCAGCTAGTTTTTGTATCACGATTTTTGTTTCATTAGGATATTGTGACTCTGCATTTTGTAGGACCTCTAAACCCCTATAACCTAAATTTTTTAGGATTAGGTCACGAGGATTGGATTTTTTTTGTTGTGAAGATTGTTCTTTTTTTTGTTTAATTGATATGTTTTTTTGCATTTCTGCTAAACGTTTTTTCTTCAACTGCTCTAGTTCGTTATCTTCTTCAGTCATCCCTTAATTACACCAATTGGTACTAACTTTGCAACTTTGGTCGCAATTTTTAATTCGTGTGAAACGTTCACAATGGAATCTACGTCCTTGTAAGCTTGAGGGGTTTCTTCAACTATTCCATCTCGAGTTAATGATTTCACTATAATTCCTTTATCTGAAAGGTATTTTTTAACTTGTGATTCAGTATAGTTACGTCTTGCCTTTGATCTAGACATTGTTCTGCCAGCGCCGTGTGCAGTTGAACCAAATGTAAGATTCATAGAATTAGGTTGTCCCAATAAAACCCAACTGGCAGTACCCATAGAACCAGGAATGAAAATTGGTTGTCCTAAATCCCTGTACTTTGATGGAACTTCATCTCGATTTGCTGGAAAAGCCCTTGTTGCTCCTTTTCTATGAACTACTACTGATCTTAATTTCCCATCTACATTATGTTTTTCTACTTTGGCAATATTGTGAGCAACATCATAAACTAGATTCATTTCTAAATCGGATTCAGATTGTTTGAAAACTCGTTCAAAGGATTTCCTAGTCCAATGAGTAATCATTTGTCTGTTACTCCATGCAAAATTCAGTGCAGCAACCATTGCTTTCCTATATGATTCACCTTCCTCAGAACTATTTGGAACACAAGCCAGTTCTCTATCTGGAAGAGAAATATCATATTTTTTTAAGGCTTGTTCAGAGACTCGTAAATAATCACTGCATACCTGATGACCAAATCCTCTAGAACCACAGTGAGTAAGAATTGTTACTTGGTCTTTTTCTAATCCCATCCTTTTTGCAGCTTCTTCATCATGAATTTCTGCTACCTTTTGGATTTCAAGAAAATGATTTCCAGAACCTAAACTGCCAAGCTGTGGAGCTCCCCTTTTCTTTGCTCTATCTGAAACCTTATCTGGATCTGCATTAGCGATGTTTCCATTTTCTTCACAAACTTCTGCATCTTCTTTATTTCCATATCCATTATTTATTGCCCATCCAACTCCTTTAACTAAAACTTCATCAAGTTGAGATTGATTCAATTTTATTGCGCCTTTTGAGCCAACGCCAGAAGGAACTGAATTAAAGAGATCCGTAACTAAATCCTTAAGCTTTGGTCTCACCTCATTTTCTTTTAAACCAGTTCTCAAAAGTCTCACACCACAATTAATGTCGTATCCTACTCCACCAGGACTAATCATTCCCTCTTCAGCATCCATTGCAGCTACACCACCAACAGGAAATCCATAACCTTCATGACCGTCAGGTAGTACTACAGAACTTCCTACAATTCCAGGAATAGTAGAGACATTGATGGCCTGACGAATAGTTCTATCTGTCATCATTTTTTCTAAGAGATTCTCGTTTGCGTAAATTGTTACAGGCACTCTCATTCCTTGACTAGAATCTGGTTCAATTTTGTACGTTAATTGTCCAACTTTTTTAGGAATTAATAATGACATAGAGGCCGCTAAATGGCCAACTCTACACAATTTAAATCATATGTAGATTCTTGGTTTTTGAAAAATTTTGATTAAATTGTTTATCTTATACTTCTATGATACCTTGATTAATCAAAAATTTGATTGCGTTGATAAATTCATCCT
>JAUXKJ010000094.1 GCA_030624325.1 Nitrososphaerota archaeon | reverse complement strand
TAGTCTTTTCCAAGTTCGCTAGTTACTTTTTTAACTGCATCTTCAAACTTTGAGTGAAATTCGTCTGTTTTTTTATTAGCTGCTGCATTTCCCCAAGTGTATTCATTTTCAAACACAGATGATTTACGTGTGATGCATATTTTAATTCAACACAAATTTTTGTTTATAAAATTACGCAACAAACCAAAAACAAGTGATTTGTACCCTATCAGATATGCCATTTTTCACCAAAAAACATGGGAAAATCCAGAGCAGTGAGAAGTGCTGCTGCAAAAAAAGCTGCCCGTACTAGAAAAAGAAACGTAAAGATAAAGGCTGAAGCAAGAAGAAAGGCTGCTGCACGAAGGAGACGACGTGCAGGTACAAGAAGAACCTCACGAAGGAGAAGTTCTACAGACCGGAGAGGAGCTTCACACCGAAGATCCGCACGAAGGAGAAGATAAAATCTCCTTAACTTTTTTTATTCTAATGAATGTTTTTCAGCTTGTGATAATTTGACACCAAATGATAAATCTGATTTCTCATCCAATGATGTACTAGAACTTTTTTGACCTAAGACGAATCCAAAAAAGAAAAGCCCAATTCCAACAAGACCTAATGCAATACTGATGTACTCTATTGACATAATTTTACCATAAATTTTTGGTGAATTTAACTTAATCGTGCATTAATGTTCAGTTATTTACAGTTAGATATCACTTCACCAATGATTCTTGATGCAAGATGTGAAGTTCTATCTTTAATGTCGTAACTTGGACATACTTCCATCAAATCCATGCCAACAATGCCGTGCTTTACTATTTCTTTAAGAAGATACACAGCCTCGACATTTTTCAAACCCATTGGAACTGGAACAGATACGCCAGGTGCAAAAGATGGATCAATGCAGTCCATGTCAAAAGAAATGTAGACATTATTTCCAATAGTTTCTAATATTGAATTGACAATTTCTTTTACTCCATTTTCCACAATGTCAAATGGAGTAATGATTTTCAAATTATGCTTTTTTATGTTATCAAGTTCTTCCTGTTCAGGGGTTCTGATTCCAATTTGGACGCTAGATTTGATATCTATATTTGGTAAGACATCATGAAATACAGAACCATAGTAATTCGTAGTAGAACTGACAAAATCTGGATGAGCATCAAAATAAACAAGCGAAAGAGGTTCAGTTTTTTTTGAAATTGATTTTATTACCTCTGCAGTAATAGAATGATCTCCGCCTATTAGAATAGGAATTTTTGATTTTGAAATTATTTTTCCAAAAACTTCTTCAATTTTTTCTCTAGGTATGTTGCCATAATCAAAAACTTTTTTTTGTGATAAACCAGAAAAAGGAAGTCCCAGAATCTTAGTTCCTTTTCTCGTGTATGAATCTCTGATATTAGAAATCTCACGAATAAAATGTGGTGCTTCAGATGTTCCTTTTCTTAAAGAGTGTGATTGTGATTCATCAGGAATGCCAATAATTACTAAATCCGATTTATCAAAATCTTCAGTATTTGCCCAACAAATCTTTTTTTCCATGTCTCTAATTTTGAATCTATATAGAAATGGTTTACTAGTGTTTGGCTTAGGTTTTAATTAACTAAATGTGAGGGTATCTAATTGCCCAGTCAATATTTTGTTGAGGTTGATGATTTTGCATGTTTTGCAAGATATGTTTGCGCCATTAGAGAAAATCCGTTAAGAGTATACTCTCATAATCTGAATGGAAAAATGGTGTTATCTAGTAGAAGAATTCTTTCAAATAGTTTACTTTCATTTTATACTCTTGCTACCAAATCTGGAAGATATGTCTCATATTCAGCAAAAGGAGGAAAAGAAGAATGTGATATTGTCAATTCAACAAAGGCATTTTCCTCTTATGCACCAATTATTCATCTTAGTTCCCTTCCTTCATCATTTAACATACATCCAAAGAAAATTGAAGACAAATTCAAACCTATTCATGTAGAGGATTTAGGAAGTCTTGCAAGACTAACTTATGATCCAGAATTGCCTGACGAACCTGATTTGACACTATTCCTTTTTCCTTACAAGCAAAAATGGGTTATTGGGTACATTACTAAAATTGACTTGGAAGACGTTATTTACTTTTTTAATTATGCTGTTCTTAATGAAGAACCGTCAAAACCATTTTTGAGATATTCCTTACAAGAGACCAAAGAACCAATATTTGCAGACAAATTCCAACATGGATATTCTTATTTGCCCATCATTAAATTAAAAAATGGGCATGAAATCTTTGGTTTACGTTAGAGTTATGATGAAATATTAAAAATTTAATTATTTTTTCTTCGTTCTAAACTCTTCATCTTCTTCATCAAAGTCGTCATGATCGAAGTCTTCGTCCAGACCCATTGGTGGTTCTAAGGGTTTCTTTTCCTCTGGAATAATATCTGGAATTAATTCTGCCTTTATCATATTTTTTTTCACGCTCTCAATGCCCATCAGGGTAAGAGTAGACCTGATATGATCGAATTTCCGGATTTGACCTATAACTGTTTGTCTGACATTTTCGGGCGTTTTTGATTCAACGGTTGCTATGATATCATAGGATCCTAAGGTTCCATGAACCTCCTTGACATTTTTTAAATTCTTTATTTCTTCAATAACTTGTTTTTCTGAACCCAAATCACAATTTATCAAAACATATGCTCGTTCCATGACATTCTATACACCTAATTAGAAAAAAAGATATTGCCGAATCTCTGAGTTGAATTGAGAAAAATGGGATTATACGGTGTCTACGGAAGTCATACTACAGAAGCGTGCCCTTTGAATAACCAACAAACACGACAAATGGTAATTGAAGGTGGGCCACATTTCAAAGACGTTGCAGAGCAAGCAGGAGTTAAGGTGATATCACAATATCATTCTGGACTAGAGCACACGTTTTTGTGGGTTCTTGATGCAAAAGATGGTCAAACAGTTGAAACCTTGATGATTCAGACAGGTATAGCAAAATTTAACGCTCTCAAAATTGTTCCCCTTCTGACCT
>JAUXKJ010000050.1 GCA_030624325.1 Nitrososphaerota archaeon | reverse complement strand
GAGGTCTTGCACGTTATCCGACAACTCTAGTAATGTCGGTAATTCCAGCAAAAGTAGCTGGTGTCAAAAGAATTGCAGTTGTATCCCCGCCAAATAAACAAGGAAAAATTGATCCACTAACTCTGGTTGCAGCTGATATTTGTGGGGTTGATGAATTTTACAAAACAGGAGGTGCACAAGCCATAGCAGCACTTTGTTATGGTACAAAATCAATTCCTAAAGTTGATAAAATTGTAGGTCCAGGAGGATCTTTTGTTACTATAGCAAAATCTATTGTATCTGAAACAACATCTATTGATATGAATGCAGGTCCGACTGAACTTGGAATCATTGCAGATGATTCAGCTGATTATGATTTGATAATATCAGATCTCTTTTCTCAAGCTGAACACAGTGAAGATACATTTTGTTTTGTTATTACAACATCTACAAAGTTTGCAAAGAAACTTAATCAACAACTCAAAATAAAAATTCAAAACATAAAACGAAGAAAAATAATTCAAAAAAGTTTGAATAAAAACGGTTTCATTGCATTATGTAAAACTGAAAGCGATGTAATTAACTTGGCTAATAAATTGGCTCCAGAACACTTGGAAATAATTACAAAAACACCACAAAGATTAGCAGGTAAAATAAAAACAGCAGGATTAATACTTATTGGAAAAAATACTCCATCAGCAGCTAGTGATTACTTGTTTGGTTCAAACCACATACTTCCTACTAGTGGTTTTGGAAAAGTAAGAGGCTCACTTTCTGTATTGGATTTTTTAAAATTACGAACCGAGGTAGAATCTTCACAAAAATCACTTCGTAAAATTTCAAAATTCATGAAGGCACTTTCTGAATCTGAAGGACTTTCAAATCACTTTGAATCGGTAAGGAAAAGACTATGAAAAAAGGTTGGTTTGAAGCAATAATAAAAGAATTTTCTGGTCTTAGAGGATATCGGAAACCTGAAAAACACTCAGGAGTATTGAAACTTGATTCAAATGAAAATCTAGTAATTAACAAACAATTTCAGCGTGATTTAATCGATAATGCAAAAAAAATTTCTGATGTTAGAGAGTATCCTTTAGGTAGAACAGAAAAACTTGTCGAGGCATTATCAAAATATCTCAAAATCTCTCCATCTATGATTGGTGTTGGAAACGGCTCTGATCAAATCCTTGACTTGATTCTTGCAAACTTTGCAAACAAAAAAATCAAAATTCTAACCTCTGAGCCAACATTTAGTTTTTTTGAAGAAAGATGTAAGCTATATTCAATACCAACAATCAAAATTCCGTTTTCAAAAGATATGACACTTGATATCAACAAGTTTATTTCAAAATCAAAAAATGCTGATTTGCTTTATTTAGACTCGCCAAATAATCCAACAGGATTTCAGTTTCCTAAAAACGATATACAAAAACTGATCAAAAAATTTGATGGACCTGTAATAATTGATGAAGCTTATGGAAACTTTGGTGAGTATTCATTAGTTAGTTCCACAAAAAACCAAAATAACTTAATTGTTGTTAGAACATTTTCTAAAGAATTTGGATTAGCAGGATTACGTCTTGGTTATTTTGTTGCAAACAAATCTCTAGTTGATGTTTTTACTAGGGTAATTCAATATCCTTATCCGTTAAACACTTTGGCAATAGAATCAGGAATTTTTGCATTACAAAAAGCAAAACAAATTTCAAATATTGCAAAACAAATCAAACAAGAACGTCAAAGAATCATTGAGAACCTTCGAAAAGCTGAAGCATTTGAGGTCTTTAATTCTAATGCAAATTTTGTATTATTTGATGCAAAAGGTGCTGATAGACGAATCTATACTGCCCTATTAGAACAAGGAATATCTATTAGAAAACTCGGAAAGATTGGAAAACACAAAGGATGTCTAAGAGTTACAGTTGGTACTAAAGAAATGAATTCAAAATTCTTACTTGCAATTCGTGATCTATTAAGATGAGCACAACTGTGTATGAAGTAATATCCCTTAAATAAGTAATAAATTAAAAATTAAACGACGTTGATTCAGTAATTTTTGATTGTGATGGCGTATTAATTGATATAACTAATTCTTATGATCTTGCAATTCAAAGAACCACGTCATATATTCTCAAAGAAATTGGCAACATTACAAATTTTGACCCAGTCACATCAGAAATAATTGATGGCTTTAAAGCAACAGGAGGATTTAACGACGAAGTTGATCTAACTTATGCAGCAATCTTGTCATTAACTGCTGCAAATAAACTCAACAAGCGTGGAAAAAATTTTGTTTTTGAAGTAATTGAAAATGCTGATGTAACAGGAATCAAATCAGTTGAAAACTATCTTGATAAAATTAAAGTAGATATCTCTGAAATTAAACAGAAACTAAATTATCCAGGCCGTCATTTGGAAAACATTCTTTATTCAACATTTGATCAAATTTTTTACGGACCTGATCTCTATTACAAACTGTTTAAGAAAAAATCAGAGTTTACTGACCCAGGATTAATTGAAAATGATGTGGTATTGATAAAACAAGAAATGCTAGAGATTCTAAAAAAGAAATTTAAAAATAAAATTGCAATTGTTACTGGCAGAGGAACTGAATCAATTCGTTATTCCCTAAAAGAGGTTTTTGAAGAATTTGATTTAAAAAATTCAGTTTTCTTAGAAGACGAAGAACGTGCTCTTGCAAAACCTAACCCTGATTCACTGATTAGATCAATTCAAGGACTAGAGTCCTCACATTGTTTGTATGTAGGTGATTCTATGGAGGACTTGATTATGGCTCAAAAAGCAACTCAATTGGGAAACAAGACAACATTTTGTGGAATATTTGGGACAGGAAAGTTTCCAGACCAGAGAAAAAAATTATTCCTTGAAAATAACGTCTCGTTGATAATTGACTCCATTGACTTACTTCCGAAGGCATTAAATCTGGTTTAGAGGTAATTTGATTTTCTAGGGATTAAAATGAAAAAAAGAACAAGCACGATTAAACGAACCACAAAAGAAACTGATGTATCAGCTAGTGTAAACTTGGATGGAACAGGAAAAATTTCAGTAAACACTGGAATAAGCTTTCTTGATCATTTGATTACATCATTTGCAAAACACTCTATGATGGATTTACAAGTTAAAGCAAAATCTAGAGACAAAATTGAACACCACCTAATAGAAGACACTGCAATTGCAATAGGTTCAGCTGTTGACAAGGCTTTAGGTAATCGTGCAGGTATAACGAGGTTTAGTTTTGCATCAGTTCCAATGGATGAATCTCTAGCGCAAGCTTCACTTGATTTAGTTAAACGACCATTTCAAAAGATTGATCTCAAGATAAAAAGAAACAGCATAGAAGGAATGTCAAAAGAAGACATTGAACACTTTTTCCTGTCTCTTACACAGAATCTTAACAGCTGTGTACACCTTTCAGTAAAGTATGGAGAAAATGATCACCACAAAATTGAATCTGCAATAAAATCACTAGCAGTAGCTCTTAGAATTGCTTCTTCAGCTGACAAAAAACAAAAAGGAATTCCTAGCACAAAAGGCGCAATGTGATGGTTAAAGTAGCAATCTTTGATTATGGAGCCGGCAATATTTTTAGTCTAAAAACATCTCTTGAAAAAAACGAATCAGAAGTAGACATCATTACTAGTTTTGATAATGCTAATAATTATTCTGGCATATTGTTGCCCGGTGTTGGTAATTTTGATCCTGCGATTCGAAGTATTCGTGACTATTCTAAAATAGATTTTCAAGATTACGTTAAAGACAACATTCCAGTTCTAGGTATTTGTCTTGGGATGGAAATGTTTTTTGAAAAAAGTGAAGAAGGAAAGGAAAAAGGATTGGGTGTTTTGGAAGGTGAGGTGGTACTACTTCCAAAAGAAATGAAAACTCCTCACATGGGATGGAATGACCTGAGAAAAAAAAAACAAAGTGTCTTGCTTGATGGAATTAACGATGGTTCCTGGTTTTATTTTGTACACTCTTATCGAATCAAACCTAAAGATACTGATGTAATAGTTGCAGACTCTGATTATGGAATAAATGTTCCAGCAGTTATTGAATCTGGAAACTTTTTTGGAACGCAATTTCATCCAGAAAAATCTGGAAAAATAGGTTCAACTTTGATTAAGAACTTCTTAAGAGAGTGCAAAAAGTGAAAATCATTCCTGCAATTGACCTTATGGATGGTAAGGTAGTGAGATTATTCAAAGGAGACCCCAAACAAAAGAAAGTTTACAGCTCTAATCCAGTAGAAATTGCAAAAAATTGGCAAAGTGCAGGTGCAGATATGATTCACCTAGTGGATCTTGATGCAACATTAGGATTAGGCGAAAACCATGATCTAATAAAAAAAATTCTCAATGAGATATCAATTCCAGTACAAGTTGGAGGTGGTCTACGTGATGAAGTAAAAATCAACG
>JAUXKJ010000068.1 GCA_030624325.1 Nitrososphaerota archaeon | reverse complement strand
AGAGAAAAAGACTAACAAACTATGTTACAGGAATCAAAGTATCTTGATTGGAACAATTCCTTTGAAAAGATAGACAAGGCCTACGAATCAGATCTTTTTGTTTTAGTAATTGGTCCTAAAGGAACCGGAAAAACAACTTTAGTTCGAGAATTTGCTCAACGAAAATCTATCAACTTAGATTCAATCAATTTTAGTTTGAGAACAAGAGAAAGTCATCTTGTTGGATCAAAAACTTTGCAAAATGGTACAGTTGGATTTGACGAAGGATTGCTAGTAAAATCAATGAAAGAAGGCTCTATGTTATATTTTGACGAGATAAACTCTGCCGAAGCTGATGTGTTACTAAGACTTGATGAGGCACTAGATGACAGGCGTCAGATTGTTCTAAAGGAATCAACAGGTGAAACAGTAAAGGCAAAAGAAGGGTGGTTTGTAATTGCGACGATTAATCCGTTAACACATGTTGGAACAAAGGAGCTTCCACCACAACTACTAAGTAGGTTTCCAGTTAGAATAAGGTTGGAATATCCTCCAGAAGACATTGAATTAAAAATTGTAAAACAGTATTGTACTGGCTCTCATGATGACCAAGTAAAACAAGGAATAAAGCTTGCAAATACTTTGAGACAGGCAGCTGCAGTTGAAGAACTCTACTATTCACCTTCCCTAAGAGAAACTATTGCATATGCCAAGCTGTTGGATTCTGGAGTTTCTGCAAAGGAAGCTGCAAACATTGTATTTGGAAATGTTTACTCGCAGTGGGGTTCAGTGGAATATCAAAAAGTTAGTGACATCATAACCTCGATGTTTGGAAATTAATGCAGTCTCTTAGTCTTAGAAGTGATACATTAATTGAAATAGCTACATTTCTTGTAAGACGCTGGTCGGAAAAAGAAAAAGTTACAGTAGAATTATCACAAAAAAAAGAAACATCAACTAGAATCAAAGATATGCGAGTTACTTTAATTCCAATTGAGCATTACCTTGGAACTGATTTTGACAAGTATAGACAGTTTCGAACTTCGATTTGGTATGAGGCAATGCGTCTGAAATTTTGCAAAAAGATTCTAAGCAATGATCATGCGTTTGGGTTCATCCTAAACACGTTAGAAACCAGAAGAATCGAGCTTTTAGGAAGAAAAATTTGGCAAGGAATGGACGAAGAGCTAATTTTCAATTATGGATACATGTGGAACTATCGACCATTACTAACATCAGTCTTTGGCAAAGCTAGAATCGTTGAAGCATTCTATCAATATTTTATCATGGGCGATATCAAAGGTGAACTCCAACCAAGTGCATATGAAAAAGTTGTAAATGCAGCAAAATATGCAAAGGAGATTCTAAATGATGCATTAGAAAAAAATTATGAAACAGAATGGCTCGAAACAAAGATTCCTGAGATTCTAAGAATTTTAGATATTGATTCGTTGATAACAATTCCGTTAGCAGTACCAATGAAGGGTCCTGGTCTGATGACTACACCTAAAGTCTTTGTCAATGCAATGAAAAAGCTTTCAAAAAATCGTGAAGGAGATTTTGGTGATGTAGATATTGATTCAGCTCAAAAAGGAGAAGAGGTATTAGATGAATACAAAATGCTCATGGTAGAAAACAAAAAAAGCGAAACAAAAGGGCTTTCAGTAGAATCCATTGGAATAAAGATTCCTTCAGTTGCAAACGTTGATGAAACGAAAATCTATGATTGGAATCTAATTTCTGGATTGAAAACAAAATTCAAAGAATGGAAAACTGGTTGGAAAGAACATCATGTAAAATTAGGTGATGAGTTTGATGAAGAAACATATCTTGAAGGGCAACAGCCATTTTTTACTGATATCAAAAAGGTAATCAAATCACGAGTATTGATTTTGCTTGATCATTCTTCCAGTGTTTCTGATATACAGCTTGAATACAAAAAGGCAGCATGTGCTTTGTGTGAGGTATTATCATTTTTGAGGGTAAAGTTTGCAATGTATGCATTCAATACAGTACAAAAACAGGTAATGTGCTGGGCCATTAAACCAGAAGATATCAAATGGAACAATGTTGCAGCTAAACGACTGACACAGATTCAAGCTAATGGTGGAACTCCTCTTGCTGAAGTATATGACAAGCTTTTGCCCATTTTAAGAAATAAAAAGCCAGATATTTTCCTGACTTTATCAGATGGAGAGCCCTCGGATCCTGATGCAGTACGCTCTATGGTAAAGACATTCAAGTCTTTAGGAATAAAGATGGTAGCAATTGGTCTTGGTCCAGATACTACTCGCGCAACAATCATTGCAAATAATTTGAAATATCTAGACTATGAAAAGACTCTAGCAGTTTCTCGCTTAAATGACATTCCAAAAAAAGTTCTCAATGTTTTAGGAAGAAACTAAACTATTTAGCAATCTACAATATAGAAGATTTTGTGAAAGGTCAAGACAAAGGCTTTGATTCTAAATATTATCAGATAAAAAGATTAAAAAAGAAAAGAAAAATTTCAAAAACTGCCTAGTTCTGCATAGTTATCCTTCGTGAAGAATACAATATTACAACTAAAGTAAACGATACTCCTAACACAACAAAGCTTAAAACACCAAATTCAGGAACGAAATTTGCATTATAGTAGGATTCATTGACATTAGATACAGAAAGACCTGGTGCAACTCCCCCGCCAATTACATAAATTCGATCATCAACTGCAGCAGCTCCTAAACCATGACGGGAAGTTGGCATAGATTTGTGAGAAAACCAGCCTTCATTAGGTATGTATTGTTCGTTTTCAGAAAATGTACCACTAGTTTGCTCTCCACCAAAAACAAATATGCTTCCACCGATTTCTGCGGCAGCTATTCCCCCCCTAGGAGTTGGCATAGATTCAAGGGATGTCCAAGAATCGGTAGCAGGATCATATACCTCATTTGTTCCAAGGTTTGTAGCAAGTGAAATTGAACGGCCACCAATTACATACATCTTGCCTCCCAATACTGCAGAAGTTAAATGGTCTCTAGCAGTAGGCATCAAAGTCTTTTTCTCCCAAGAATCTGTTTCAGGATTGTAAGCTTCATTGGTATCCATTGCTATTCGTGTAGAACCACCAACTGCATACAATACTCCATCAATAAATTGTGCAGTCAGAGCACCACGCTTTGTTGGCATGTTGGTTGCTTCGCGCCAAGAATCATTCTCTTGAGAATAAATAAACAATGAATCCGTTTCTATCCATCCATCCTCGATTCCACCAACTACGTAAATTTCACCAGCATAGCTTGCTGCAGTAACATGATGTAGTTTTGCAGGTAAGGAAGATACCCGCATCCATGTGTTTGTTATAGTATCATATACTTCAACTGTGTCAATAGCTCTGCCTTCTTTGTCCATCCCTGCAATGACATAAATTTTCTCACCAATGGATGCTACGGCTACTTCTGTTCTCCGAGTTGGCATTGGTTCTAAGCTGTCCCATCTCTCAGTTGTTGGTGGCGCTGCGAAGAGATCTTGAGAAGGAAACTGTTGTTTTGGAGGCTCTATTGGTAGTTGAAATGGCGGAGATGGT
>JAUXKJ010000108.1 GCA_030624325.1 Nitrososphaerota archaeon | reverse complement strand
GCCTTTTTTGGTTCTTTCTTTACTTCTTTAGCTGTATCATCTTTTTTTGGTTCTTTCTTTACTTCTTTAGCTGTATCATCTTTTTTTGGTTCTTTCTTTACTTCTTTAGCTGTATCATCTTTTTTTGGTTCTTTCTTTACTTCTTTAGCTGTATCATCTTTTTTTGGTTCTTCAGAAGCATCTTTCTGTGAAGGTTCTTCAAGTTTTAATTCTCCATCAATCTTACAATTAATTTGATAGATTTCCTCTGAAATAGTACCACCACGAACTAGTTTTCGCACTCGTTCTCCCCGTTCTGCATCTTGTAAACCAACTCCTTTTGATAATAGAACATATTTTCTAGAACCGCCATGAACGTCACCTCTCATAGGTACTCCAGACTTGTCACTTCCACCAGTAATTTTCATCTTACCAGTCATACCAACAATTGCAGCATCAGTTTCATTTCCTACTTTTAATCCTACTAATGGATTAGCATCTCTGTCTTTAAGCTCTTTAGTGGTAGATCTTCCCTTTTTGTCAGATACTGTCAATTTGAAATTTGCCAATTCATCAAAAAAAAAATGTTCTACTAATTAACCTTTGGACTTGTTTTTTTGTCCAAAAATTTTAAACAAAATAAAAAGTGAAATCTTTTGTGTCAGAGCCAATAAACTGTCCACGATGTGAGGAAAAAATGACTGCTATGCAATCTTGTCATTTAATCTGTACAAATTGTGGTGCACATCTTGATTGTTCTGATAAAGGAACTTTTTGGTAATTAAAATCCTGGTCTATCTGGAATATAATCTGCAGCCATATTCACTGCGTTGTCTTTCATGATTTCAAGATAATCGTCATAGGTAGCTTCAAAATTACAATAAGAACATTTCACGTTTTTCATTTCATCATCTAGTACTGCCTTCTTTTCACATTTGGGACAACGTGCATCCATAAACTTGTTTTATCGTCAAACTATATAACGCTAGTTACAAAATTCGATTTGCGCGGAGTTAGTCTAGCCTGGTGGGACGTCAGCTTCCCAAGCTGAAGGCCGCGGGTTCAAATCTCGCACTCCGCACTTGGGTTAAAGTTAAAATATTGAAAACAGAATTCGATGAAGAGAAATGATCAAGAAACTTGAAATTAAAGTAAATGAAAAAGGGGAGATAACTTCTCCATCTTATCCTGAAATCGTTTCTAAGATAAACGAATTAGTTGAAAAAACTAACAACGGAATTTAGGAACTAATAGATACAAATGACTCAATGATGGCTTGACCATCAAGACTCATTTCAGGATGAAATTGAGTACCAAAAATATTGCTATCTCCATATTGAACAATTTCATACAAACAATTGTTTGATTTTGCCACTGAGTAGAATTTACTATTCAATCGTGAAATTTCGTAATTATGACTCTCAAAAACCCGAATTTTACCACTACATAATGGATTTTCCTTTAGAATTGTTACTTCTTGCTCACCTTGGTAAGGTTCGTTAGTTTTTCTTATTGTTCCACCTAAGGTAAGGGCTAAAATTTCTGCACCATAGCATATTCCTAAGAGTGGTTTATTTTCCAAAACTGCATATTTGATAATTTTAGAATTCAAAGCATTCATTTCTTTGTCATTTTTACGTCTTCCTGAAAGAATGATAGAATCAAATTGAGATGCTTGAGAGAATTTAAATTCAAAAAATGGTATAGTAGAAAATTTTATTTCTTTTTTTGCAAGAAAATCAGAGAGGTTTTTAGTATAAACAGATCCATTATCAACAACTAACAGCAATTATTTGCCTACCTCAATCGAGATGTAATGCATCTCTGGAATATTTTGTACAGTTAGAATTGTTCCGAAATTGAGGACATCTTCTTCTTCCCACATGAATACTCTGTCTGTTCGTGGTTTTACAAAGTCATCAATAAATTCAGAAATTAATTCCTCAGTTCCATCTTGATCAGCAGGTGTGTAGAAAACAATTTCACCTTCCTTGAATGATAATGGAATCTGAATTGATGAAGGCATAAGAATTTCTAGTTCTTCACCTTCGAAAACAGATTTTATTGCATCAATTCTTGCTGTTCTGTCCAAATCAAATGATTCACCATTTGTAGCTGTTGGAGTAACAACTCCAGAAAGTTTTTGAAGATATGCTTCAAATGCTTTTTCTTGGGTTTCTCCTAGTCCAACGTAATACTCTCCAGTAAATGCAGCACCCACTGCAGCGATTGTTCCTAATTGCGCAACAACACCTCCTGCTCCTGCTGTATATACTGGAATAAAGTAAGTGTCTTGTTCTCCTACCCTATACAGAATATTATCACCAATCCTAGGATTACGTAGTAAAGTCTTGAGTTGCGCAAAATCTGGATCTCTATCTAATGCTTCTCGTACTGCAGTTGGCCCAATTAATTTAGTTGTGGAATTTAATGGAATTTCATAAAACTGCATTTTCCCGAGATTAGATAGATCGTTTTCTACAATCATATAACCAGCAAGATTTCTTCCTTGTGAGCCACGCAGTTCAAGTGATAACAATCCAATAAATTCAGTTTTATCAAAACCTAGTGGTTTTGCTTGTATGTAATAAGTATCCAATCCTCTAGGTATCTCGTAGAATTCATTGGCTTGAATAAATGTCTCAACGTTTGTTATATGATAAATATTGTACATTTCAGTTTTCCAATTGAATAGCTCTTGTGGATATCTGATTTGTTC
>JAUXKJ010000033.1 GCA_030624325.1 Nitrososphaerota archaeon | reverse complement strand
GCTATTACATCGTTTTTTGCGACAGAACCGCCTTCTTTAATTTTTATTTTTTTAACTGTACCATCTTTATGAGATTTAACAGAGACTTGCATTTTCATAGACTCTAAAACACATACTACATCAGATTTCTTAATCGATGCACCTTCTTGAACTGCAATTGAAACAACTTTACCAGGAATTTGGCTTCGTAATGCAAGTTCTGAGCCTACAGGTCCTCCGGCTCCAGTATTTTTGTAAACTATCTCATCTAGATTGGGGTGCAAATTAAGAGAGATTGGAACCCCATCAACTACAAGATTCATCTGTGATGTGCTGCTTTCAAGATACTTTGCTATGTGATATTTTTGATCTAAAACAAATTCAATTCCTCGTGAATCCATGGTTAGAATTTTTAGGTTTTGTTCGCGGTCGTTTAATTTAATTACATATTCATTATTTCCAAGATTTTCTACTATAGTTCCGTTAAATGTTCCTTCAATATCTTCTATTTTACATTCCATTTTTGATCAATCCAATTGACTCTTCCAACGTGAACCGTCTTCGTCAGTAGATTTTACTCTACTTTTGAAATATTCCGAATGAATTACAGCAGCTGCGAGTGCTGCTTCTTTGTTTGCATTTTTATCAGCTTTAATATCTTCAGTAAGTCTATCTAAAATTCCATATCGTTTTAGAAAGTCTGTTGACAAGTCTCCGTTTTTGTATTCTTCTGTATTTAGAATTGTTTTGTATAATGGAATTGATGTTTCTACTCCTTGAATGTAAAAATCATTTAAGGCAGTTAGCATTCGAAGTCTTGATTCTTCAAAGGTTTGTCCCCATGTGACAAGTTTTGCCATTAGTGAATCGTAAAATGATGAAACGGTACAACCAGAATACAAGTATGTGTCACATCTAACTCCAGGTCCCGAAGGAATTGTTACGTCAGGTACTGGTCCAGTGGATGGAGCAAAGTCCAAAAATGTGTCTTCTGCATTGATTCGGCATTCAATTGCATAGCCATTCATTTTAAGATCTTTTTGTTTGAATGGAATTGGTTCACCATTAGCAATGTCAATTTGTAATTTTACAAGATCTAATCCACTAACAAGTTCTGTTATTGGATGCTCAACTTGGAGTCTAGCATTAATTTCAATGAAATAAAATTCGCCATCATCTGTTCTTAAAAATTCTGCAGTACCTAGATTTGTATAATCAACTGCCTCTGCAGCCCTTATGACTATTTCACCGATTCTGTCACGAGTCTTTTGATCTACAACTGGTGAAGGAGTCTGTTCGATGAGTTTTTGGTTTCTCCTTTGAATTGAACATTCTCGTTCAAAAATGTGAACTGTATTGCCATGCGTGTCACGTGCCATTTGATATTCAATATGTCTAATTTTTTCAAGAAATTTTTCTACAAGTATAGCTGATTTACCAAAAGCAGCCATTGATTCTCCAATGGCTGATTCATAATTTTCTTTTAGTTCTTTATCGTTGTGTACTAGTCGTATTCCTCGTCCACCGCCACCATACACTGACTTTAGTAAAACTGGATATTTGATTTCATTTGCAATTTTTAGAGCTTCGTCTGTATCTTTTACAAGGTCTGGACTTCCTGGAACCGTGGGGACTTTGGCCTTCAGCATAACTTCTTTGCATTTCATTTTGTCTCCACAAAGCTCCATAGAATCTGCAGTTGTTCCAATGAAATTGATTTTGTTTTTTTCACAGAGACGTGCAAAGTCAGGATTTTCAGAAAGAAAACCATAACCAGGATGAACTGCGTCTGCACCAGAAGCTAAAATTGTTTCCAAGATTTTTTCTTGGTTTAGATAACTTTTAGCTGGTGTTCCTTCACCAATATGATATGCTTCTGTTGCTTGTTTGACATGTAAAGAGTTGTAGTCTTCATCAGAATAAACTGCAACTGATTTTAGTCCCAAAGAATTACATGCTTTAATTACTCGAAGAGCAATTTCTCCTCGGTTAGCTATTAGGACTTTTTCAATCATAGTTCTTACAGATTGATATTGCCGTGTTTTCTTGGTAGTTGTTTTTCACGTTTGTTTGCAAGCATCTCAAGAGCTTTTATCAGCATCGGTCTTGTCTCTGCGGGATCGATTACAGATTCTACTGAACCAAGTGAGGCAGCGACGTAGGGATTTTCAAACTTTTCAGTAAATTCATCCATTAGTTCTTTTTTTAATGCATCTGGATCTGGAGCTTCTTCAAGTTGTTTTCTATTCATAATTTTAACAGCAGCCTCTGCTCCAAGTACTGCAATTCTAGCCGTAGGCCATGCATAGTTAATGTCAGTTCTAAGATACTTACTTGCCATAGCAATGTATGCACCACCATAAGCCTTGCCAATCACAAGAGTAATTTTTGGAACAGTTGCCTCACAATAAGAAAAGAGCAGTTTACTTCCATGTCGGATTATTCCATTATGTTCTTGATTTGAACCCGGCATGTATCCAGGAGTGTCAACTAGTGTGATTATTGGAATATTAAATGCATCACAAAATCTGATGAATCTTGAAGCTTTGTTAGACGAATCAATATCAAGTGCACCGGCAAGATGAAATGGTTGGTTTGCAACAATTCCTGCTACTTTACCATTAAATGTTGCATATCCTACAACAATATTTGGTGCAAACAATTCATGAACTTCAAAAAATTCGTGATTATCAACAATTGAATGAATAATTTCTTTCATATCATATGGCTGAAGCGGATTATCTGGAATGATGTTTATGAGATTGTGATCTAGTCTATTTGGATCATCATCTGTTTTTACAGTTGGTGGTTCTTGCGTATTGTTTTGTGGAATGTAAGAGAGTAGCTTTTTGATATAATCCATGCATTCGTATTCATTTTTAGCAACAAAATGTGCTACACCACTTTTTGATCCATGAGTCATTGCTCCTCCCAAATCTTGAAAAGAAATTTCTTCGCCAAGAACCGTTTTTACAACATCAGGACCTGTAACAAACATTGTTCCTGTCTTTTCAACCATAATTACAAAGTCAGTCATTGCTGGAGAATACACTGCACCGCCTGCAGACGGACCTATGCTAGCAGTAATTTGTGGAACTACACCTGATGCTAATTCATTATGATAGAAAATATCAGCAAAGCCATCTAAGCTCATTATTCCTTCTTGAATTCTTGCACCGCCTGAATCCATAATACCAATTACAGGACAACCGTTTCGTACCGCAAGATCCATTACTTTTGTAATTTTTTTTGCACCCATTTGACTGAGTGTTCCACCTAAAATTGTAAAGTCGTAAGCAAAAACGAAAACCTTTCTTTCGTGAATTGTTCCATATCCTCCAACTACACCATCACCTAAGAATTTTTTTTTCTGCATATCATATTCGTGATAGTGATGAGTAGTTAGAGCATCAACTTCAGTAAAACTACCCTCATCTAATAGTAAATCAATTCTTTCTCTAGCAGTAAGTTTTCCTTTTTCATGTTGAGCTAAAATTCTGTCTTGACCACCAGCCTGGCTTGCTTTTTTATTTTTTTTTAAGAATTCTTCAATTTTATCAGAATGCATGCCCTGCGATCTAAAACATGCTTTTGCTTATATTAATTTAGATATTTATTAATGGGAATTTCTTTATCAGAGAACTTTTGTATGATTCAAATGAATTTTGTTTTTCTAGACAACTTTTACAAATGCATAGTTGTGAGACAAGATTTCGATCACAGTCAGAGGAAAATTCACATTTAGGACATCCAGCAGGGCCACCACAGATAATACATTTGAGCTCATTTACTTCACCACATTTTTCATGTTTTACTCCTTGACCTTTTGCCCAAAGTCCTATTTCATTTACTTCTAATTTCTTTTTGCACACTATGCAAGTTCCAGGAAATTTCATTGGAATTTTTCGCCAACTCATTTTATTAGTTTCATCTCTTTTTCCAAAATATCACTAAAGGTTTCATCAAGTTCTAAATCTAATTTTTTGTTTTTCATGCATAACAAGATGTAAGGAAAATAAAATGTAGAAAAAGTACTTTTTGATATGTGCATTTTTTTTGCCATAATTGCTGCTAAAGATTTGATACTTCTTCCATCCCAACGTAATCTATTGAGAAGAGGCCAAGACAGATTATATTGAGAATATCTTATTGAGGTATCTTTTTGATATAATTTCATCAAAATTTCATCAAGATAACGTAGTAATCTCCATTCCTGAGTTCGCATAATTTTACCATACAAACCGTCAGCTTCAGACAAAACTTGTAACATTTTTGCCATTTGTTCTTTTGTAATACTACTTGTGATGACACTTGAATAAAATGCATTAATTTTTTCTCGGGGATCAATTCGTAGTGAATAGAGAACTGTTCTTGCCTCATTTTCTGAATTTGCTTTAAAAAATGCATTAACTGCGGTTTCAACATCCAAACTTTCAAATGATTTTTCAGTGGGCGGTTCAAATCCTGTTACAAATGCTTGTGTAGTGTTTATCATTGATCTGAGATCTCCACGTGATTCAGTAATAATTTTGATCAAAGTTCCAGGGCTAATTTTTGCATCTTCTTTTTGTAGGACGTTGTTAAGATACAATAGTAACATTCGTGGTGGGAGTGGTCTAAGATGAATTGTTTTAACAGCTTTTTTGATACCCTTCATTTTAGAAGAAGTTTCAGAATTTGCAGCCAAGATTATTGGAACTGTTGGCTCTTTTAGAATTTGGATTAATGCTTCTGCTCCTCCATAATCTGCTCTTCCGTAAATCCCATCTACTTCATCAACAAAAATCATCGGACTACCAAAAAGGCTAGAAGTTCCTAAAACTGGACTTAGAATTTCTTGTATTCGTTTTTTATTTCTGATATCACTTGCATTAAGGCTGATCATATCATATCCGAATTGTTTTGCAGCCAAGTTTGCAAGAGTTGTTTTACCTATTCCAGGTGGACCAACCAAAAGAAGAGGTTTTGTCCCTTTCTTCCATTTTGCAAACCATTCAACAAATTTTGTTCTGGCATCTTCGTTGCCTACCATATCGGCAATCATTTGAGGCCTATATTTTTCGGACCACATCAATGTGAATCACTTTGGAAGTTCCGAGGAAAGTTTGGACCAGAGATTTGCTTTCTGGAGTTTATTATACCAAAATTGATTATAATGCTCAACTGTGAGAAACAAAAATTCTAAAAATTCGGTATGTGAGAAACCATCAGGTAGCAAATCTAGCGCAAATCTTGCTTCACTTAGATAGAGATTACTCTTTTTCAAAGTTAATTCAAACCCTTTCTGAACATCATTTGATAAAAGAGAATAGTAAAGAGGCCATGAAGGAATTTTGACAAATTCGTTTTTTATTGAATCTTCAATTTCGTTTCCACAACCAACTGATTCGGCTGCTCGTGCCATACCCAAGTAAAATATTTCTCCAAGTGGTCGTTGAGCAAGGGCCATGTTTCGGCCTGCAGTTCCCATGACTGCACGATATTTTTTGTAACATTGATTCATTTCTTCTTCTGAAATGGTTTTAGGTTTTGATTT
>JAUXKJ010000082.1 GCA_030624325.1 Nitrososphaerota archaeon | reverse complement strand
CCTGGAAATCCACTTACAAGTATTGGACCAATGTTATCAATTAAAGGAATACGTAAGGAACTTTCAAAGATAAAAAAGAAAGTGGTTGCAGTAAGTCCATTAATTGGCAACAAAGCATTCAGTGGACCTACTGCAAAGTATTTGGAGGCAGCCGGCATTGAAGTTTCGGCATTCGGTATTGCAAAAATGTACTCTGATGTATGTACTCACATTGTTATAGACCCTAAAGATAAATCCCTTGAAAAAAAAATTGAAGATCTAAATATACATGTTTATGATGCAAAAATAAAAATGAATGACAAAAATGCAGAACAAGCATTAGCATCCTTCATACTAAAACAAGTTCGCGTATAATTTGAAAATAGCTGCAATAGTTCCAGTAAAGACATTTTCAAAAGCAAAAACCCGGCTAAACTTATCTGAACAAAATAAAATCAATCTCTGTAAATTGATGTTAGAACAAGTTCTTCAAACTATTTCAGAGTCAAGTTTTCTAAATAAGATGGCGGTAGTTTCAAGAGATGAAGATGCTTTAAAAATTTGTAAAAAATTTGGGGGTATTGAAATTTTCGACGAAAAAGAATTAGGAGTTAATAATGCAGTCTCTCTCGCAGATGAATATTTTCATAAAGATGGATTTGATGCATCAGTAGTTTTCCCACAGGATATACCCTTTATTCTGCCTCAAGACATTGATTTTTTGTTGCAATCACAAAATTCTTCCAAGTATGTCACAATAGTGCCATCTAGAAAGTTTGATGGAACAAATGCATTAGTAAGAAAGCCAGTAAATTTAATGAAAACTCATTATGATGAAGATAGCTACAAAATTCATCTTCAGGTAGGTAAATCACTTACTCCAAATGCATCCTTGGTTCTTATCAGAAGAATAATGTTTGATATCGATGACCCACGAGACCTTGAATTTATGAAAATTCATAACGAAAATCCAAAATTACGGGATAAAATTTTCCAGTTTTGCACCCTTTCTACTTCGTAAGAGAATAGAGACTTTTATAAGCAATGAATCAGAAATACATAAATACTAGAAAAAATTGATTTGGCGAGTTGTGATAAGATATGGTTAAAGATGCAGAAATAAAAGATAGATGTCCTAGATGTGGTAAGGACAATATAGTTACTGATTCGAATACCGCCGAAAAATTTTGTGGAAAATGCGGATTTGTAATGGGTGATCAGGCAGTAGAGTCAGGACCTGAATGGAGATCATTTTCAAAAGAAGAGCATGAAGGAAGAAGCCGAGCAGGTGTTCCAACATCATTAGCTATGCATGATATGGGTTTGGCAACTATTATCGGTCCAGCTGACAGAGACGCAACCGGAAAACCTCTATCATCAACGATGAAAAGCACTATTGAGCGTCTTAGAACTTGGGATAGTAGAAGCCAAGTTCATGAACCAGTTGATAGGAACTTCAGGCAGGCTTTTAGTGAGCTTGACAGACTTAAAGACAAACTAGCTGTTGGTGATGCAGTAATTGAAAAAGCTGCTTACATTTACAGAAAGGCTTTAGAAAAGGGACTAGTGCGTGGTCGTTCAATTTCTGCTCTAATTGCTTCTGCGCTTTATGCAGCTTGTAGAGATACCGAAACTCCAAGAACACTAAAGGATATCGCAAATTCAAGTAATATCAAGAGAAAAGATATTGCAAGATGTTACAGATTGTTATTAAGAGAGCTTGGCCTAAAAATGCCAGTTGTAGATCCAATAAAATGTGTAGCTCGAATAGCTAGCAAGGCAGGATTATCCGAGAAAACTAAACGAGACGCAACAAAAATTCTTCGAACTGCTGAAGAAATTAAGATTTCAGCTGGAAAAGATCCGATGGGCCTTGCAGCAGCAGCTCTTTATGTTGCATGTGTAACCAACGGTGAAAACAAAACTCAAAGAGATGTTGCAGAAGCCGCCGGTGTAACCGAAGTAACAATTAGAAATCGTTACAAAGGATTAAAAGTTGCTCTAAATCTCTAACTTTTTTTCTTTTTTTAAATTTACATAATTGACTATGATAATTGCAATTGCAACGATGCCGGTAAGCACAAATAATATTTCCATTGTGTATGCAAGTGAATGAGAAAATGCATTTTGAATAGAAATATCATTAATATCTGCAATTAAATAAATATATGAAAAAATAAAATAATTAGTTGCCCAATGAACTATTACTGCTGAAATAAATCCATACCTAAAATATACCCAACCTATTATAATTCCACTCATAGTTGCCTGTGCAAATTTACCACTACTCCATGGTTCCCCAGAAATAACATGAGCTGCTCCAAACAACACTCCTACAACTACAATCAAAACTAACACTCGCTTTGATTGTTTTTATTTGTAGATTTTCAGAGGGATGCCATAGTGCTTTGAAAAACGAACCAAACGAAGATCTATGTGCATACATTACAAAAAGTGGGATTCCAATTAACACTACTCTGAACGCAATTTCTTCAGTAAGTGGGGCTAAACTTACGTCAAAAAAACGTAATAAAATATTTGATGTTTGAGGAGATTCAGTTTTTATCCCAAAGCTGTCCTGAACAACATTAATCACCATTGAAACTAGAATTAAAATCGCAAACCATTTGATTCCTGCAACAAGATAATTGGATTTTGACTTGTGTTTTCCTTCAGTCAATATAGGCAATAATGATTTAAGAAAATTTGACTTAGGTCCAAATATCGCAATTGTAAATAAGACAACAAATGTACACCAAATTACAATAAAGCCATCTCCCAATTCAAATTCTAAAGGAATTTCAAACGCTTTGCCTGCTGAAAATAAATCTGAAAAGCTGATTGGATAATCAAAATTTATGTTCTTTTCAATGGTAGAATTAAAGACCACATAAGCTCCCACTGGAAATGATAAGATCATTAAACCAAAAATTACTGATACTAAAGACGCAAATGGAATTCCAAGCGCTTGTAATAACCTGTCAGATTTTACCAAGTTTTTTCTAGTGTAATTCTATTGATGATTCAGCAAAACCCATCTTAACTAAGGTGTCTTTGATGGTGTCACGATGATCACCTTGAAGAAAAACATAACCCTCTTTTGCTGTGCCGCCACAAGCGTACTTGTTCTTTAATTCCTTTGCAACGTTCTCTAAATTATTTATTTTTGGATCAAGACCCTCAATCATCGTGCCCTTTTTTCTGAAACGTCTTGTTTCTAATCTAATAACTAT
>JAUXKJ010000046.1 GCA_030624325.1 Nitrososphaerota archaeon | reverse complement strand
GTTGTGAAGATTATACTATTCATACTAAGGAATTGATTAGAAAATGACGTGTAAAGGAATTTGTGTACGATATAAGGATCAAAAGCCTGTAGGAACCGGACGATATGCTTCCGGACAGAGACGATGCCAAATTTGTGAAATCTTCATCAAATGGGAAGGTCTATGGTGTCCATGCTGTGGCTACCGCTTAAGGACCAAACCAAGAAACCTCAAGTATAAGGCAAAACTACGCGCACGCGTAGAAGCTGATACTAAAATCGAAAAGAAAGCTGAAGCGATAGCAATAAAGGCATAAGTTTCCTCGAATCTTCTTAATGGATACGCCAGGGTATACAAAAAAAACCGTGGACGTGCAAAATCGAAGTTTTGTAGTACAATTAATACGATTCGATAATGGAAATTTTGTCTCTATAAGTGAAGGCCCGCAGAAGATTGGTTCTATGGTAGTATCTATCGGAACAGGACCTGCACCAACTACTGTAACCGTAGTTCCGGCCAAAACCGATTCCCTCTTTTTGAAATTAACAGCAGAAAAAATTTCTACACTTGCCAAAGGAATTAGTATAGTTTCAATGTTTGTTGGAAGAGAACTCGGAAACGAGGTTGCCAAAACTTTGATGAGTGAAATCATGGATATGATCAGAGTTGACTGATATTCGAAACTATCTCTCAATATTAAAAAAAAGGAATCAATTAAAGATTGTTAAGAAAAAAGTTTCCACAAAATATGAGATTGCTGCAATTACTGCTAAAGCCGATGGAAAAGAGGCAATATTTTTCCAAAACATCAAAGGAAAAAAGTTTAGTCTAGTTTCTAATTTGGTTGGGACTCGCAATAGATTTGCAATTGCTGTAGGAGCCAAGGATGATGTAATTCATGAAAAGGTAATTAGAGCAATTGGACATGCTAAAAAACCAAAGAAAAATTCAAAACCAAAATTCCTAGAAAATAAATCAAATGATATCTCCATTCTTCCAATAGTTACCCACTTTGAAAAGGAACCTGGGCCATTTATCACATCCTCAATAATTTATACTAAAAATCCTGAAAAAGGGACCCAAAATTCTTCCTTCCACAGACTAATGCCAATTGATAAAAGACATCTTTCAGTGAGAATGGTAGAAGGTAGAGATCTGCACAGAGCATTTTTGCATGCGAAAAAGCAAAAAATGGATCTTCAAGTAGCAATCACAGTTGGTGTTCATCCAGCTATATCAATTGCAGGAGCTTATCAAGCCGATTGGGGTAAAGACGAACTTGATATTGCTAACTCAATTTTGGGAGGAAAATTAACATTATCTGAATGCCCTTCATCTGGATTACAAGTGCCATCTGGTTCTGAGATAGTTTTAGAAGGTAGAATTCTTCACAAAAAAACCCATAGGGAATGGATGGTTGAAATGCTTCGAACATATGATTATGCAAGATTACAACCAGTCTTTGAATTGGATTATCTTTACTATAGAAATAATCCAATTTTCCATGATGTGCTTTCTGGATACTCGGAACATAGACTGTTAATGGGAATGCCAATAGAGGCAAAACTTAATCGAAATCTCAAAAAGGCATATTCTCAAACAAGGCAAGTTTCAATGACTAACGGAGGATGCAATTGGCTTCACGCAGTAGTTCAAATCAAAAAACGACAAGAATCTGACGCAAAGAAAATTATCAAAAAAACTTTTGCTACACATCGTTCCTTGAAAATGGTAACAGTTGTAGATGAAGATATAGATCCCAATGATCCAGAAATGGTTGAATATGCAGTGGCTACAAGATTTCAAGCTGACAAAGATATGGTAATAATTAAAAATGTAAGAGGCTCTAGCCTGGACCCTTCAAGTGACCAAAAAAAATTGCGTACTGCAAAACTTGGAATAGATGCTACAAAAGCAGTTTCAAAACATCCTCAAGGTTTTGAAATTGCAAAAATTCCAAAATTTAATAAAATTTCCCTTACAGATTATTTTTGAAAATTTTAATTTTTTACCTGTGCAATTAAATTGGTTCTAAGCTGATATCTGGTATTTCAAATAGTTTGATTGTTTTTTATTTGATGATACAATAGGTTTTTCTTCTACTTTTTTTTCCATCTGCTGCATAAATGCATGAAAATCCTTTTCCTCAAAAAGTTGCCAACCGAATTTGTAAACATCCAAATCATATGATTGATAATCCTCGATAATATCGCCAAACCATGTCCTGTAAAGATCCGCTTCCATGTTAGCTTGTTCTAAAGTGTTAAAGAATTTGAGTTCAATCCAGTCATAGTTTCCGTTTGATCTTGCTGAAAAGTCACAAAACGGTGCATTAGTTAGATATTCCTTCATGTCAGAAATTCTTTGCACGTAGTTTTTTGGCGAAGATAGTTTTACTGTGACCAATCGTGGAATTCCCATGTTTACCTTTTTCATATCTATAATTGCAGTATATCCTAAGATTACTTTTTCACGTTCAAGTCTTGCTATTCTTTTTCCAAGACCTCGTTCAGAAATCCTAATTCCTTCTTCAGCAAGTTTTTTGGTTATTGCTCTCGTTGATTGTCTTCCATTTGCAATTAGCATGTTTAGAATTTTCTTATCAAGCTCATCGAACATACCTCCAAATTAGATATAAGAGAATATGCCCAGGTGTTCAAAACATGAACTCTTCTTGTGAAAAAGTTTAACTTTTGAACTGGGAGTATGAAAAAAGTTTGGACCATTCTAAATACGAGACGGTTATTCTTGCTAATGAAAACAAATGGCAACACAAATCCAAAAACAACATGGCGAATCTAGTATTGCAAAATACAAGTACGTCATGATACTGGCTATCCTGCCAGTAGTATTAGCAATGTATGCAAACGGCGCAGACATTTCAGGACTTCTAACAACTCTCACCAGCGGAGTATTCCCTATTGCCTTCACATCACTTTCGTGGGGAATAGCAATACAGCAGCTAGTACACTTACGAAGAAAGTAAGAAAGCGACCTCCTGCAATAGAAGATGCTTACTTTCTTCTTTCTTTTTTTTAATTAGAAAAAATTCAAAATATTCCTTAGTCCATATTCTTTAACCACAACAATATTTGCTCAGGATTTCAAACATTATACTATCAAAATGAGTGAAATTCTTGGTTAATCCAATAACAGTTCAAAGGAAACTTACCATAGTATTTGTAGTCTCTTTATCCACTTTTGTAGTTCAGATTACAGGTGGGATCCTTAGCAATAGTCTTGCCCTAATTGCCGATTCATTTCATCTCATTATTGATTTTTCTGCAATTGGAATTACATTATTTGCATTTAAGATAGCAAAAAAACCTCATTCAGAAAAACTAACTTATGGATTTCACAGAGCAGAAATTGTTGCTGCTCTCATAAACGGAATATCGCTAATAGTTATGGCTGGAATAATTTTACATGAAGCGTATCAAAGAATTTTAAATCCATCCGAGATTCATTCTGAAATACTTTTGATTTTTGCATCAATTGGATTAGCTGCAAATATTGTAATGATAGTTCTGTTAAAACCAGAAACCAAATCCAATCTCAATATCCAAGGTGCTTATCTACATGTTTTAGGTGATCTATTATCTTCAATTGGAGTAATTATTGGTGCAATCATAATATTATTTACTTCAATACCTGTGGTTGACACAATTGTCAGTGTGGGAATTGCAATTCTAATAGTCCGTTCTGGCGTTTTGCTTTGTAAGAAATGTATTCATATTTTTATGGAAGGTACTCCGGCTGAAATAAAAAGTACAGATATTTCAAAAGAGCTAGAAAAATTTGAAGAAATTATTGAAATTCATGATCTTCACGTATGGACTCTTACATCTAACCTCTATGCCATGACAGTACATGTAAAGGTGAAACCAGAGATTCTTCAGCAAACAAATATTCTATTAAAAAAAATTAATCAAACAATGAGACAAAGGTTTGGTATTACGCATTGTACTATACAGATTGAAAGTGATCAGGATTTAATCAAACCTGACTAAATGAATAATAAGTTTGTGTAAGATTAATCCTTGATGTGGTTAACTTCTCCACGTTTTTTTCCAGGTATCTGCAAATTTATTCATCATTTCTCCATATGATTTTACAGATTCCATTCCAGAATCGTTCATTGCCTTTTGCCAGCTTTCTCCGAACTGTTTGAATGCGTTTGCATTATACTCGTTCATTGCCTTTTGCCAACTTTCTCCAAACTGTTTGAAGACGTTAATACCAGCATCATTCATTGCCTTTTGCCAATTTTCACCAAACTCTTTCATAGTATCTTTGCTTGATTCTGTGGAGGCCTTTTGCATTACTTCATTATATTTTTCTTGCATTTCCGTTGTTGACTTTTGAAAAGTTTCAAAAACCTCTCTCCACTTCTCTAAAGCATTTGAATACTGATTCCAAAGTGTATCCCAATCACCAAAGGATTTTGGATCAGACATAAAATTCTTGGAATTCTTTGCTAATATTAACTGAAGCCTACTCCAAATTTATCGCCATCTTGAAGAGGATCTACATCACTAGAATTTTTTAATTTCAAATACAAAAAGGCTTCATTCACAATTTCAATGCCTTCTTCGCCTTCAAGATTAAAGTTTGTTTTTACAAAATCATAATACTTTTGTAATTTTTTTGGATCTTGTTCATCAACAGAAATATTATCATGAATGATTAATGATGCAATTTTTTCAATTTTTGAATTATATTCTGAATCACTCATACTG
>JAUXKJ010000086.1 GCA_030624325.1 Nitrososphaerota archaeon | reverse complement strand
GTATAGCTTAGGATCTTTTTTTCAATTTTTGTTATATCAATTGATTTTTTTATGGTTTTTTCAGCCTGGCCATAATCTCCTTTGAAAAGTGCCAAACAAGCATCGTCTAAAACACCTACAGCAAAATCATTAATTTCTTGAATCTTTTCTAAAATCTCCTTTCTTATGGGTTTTTTAAATTCAATCAAATCGTTGGCGATAAGAACTGCATGATCACCCGTCCTTTCAATATTTTTTACTACAAGCCGGTAACCCAAACAATCTCTTGAATTAGAAAATCCCATCTCCTTTAACATGTGCTCATTTTGAATTGCAATCTTGAGTTGACGAATAATGTAAAAACCAAATCGATCAACTTCATCATCAGTTTTTATGACCTCATTTGCCAGTTCAAAGTTTGACTCTTTAACTGCAAGAATTGCGTCACTTAACATTGATTTTGCAAGGTGAATCATTCTTTTGAATGCCCCATCAACTGAGAGTTCTAACAAATTTACTAATACTTGAATTGTAATGCCATTAGTAGAATCAGAAATAATTTCTGTTCCCATTAACATTCGTTTTACAGCATCTTTTATCGCAGTCCTTTGAGCAGGTTTTAATCGGCCAGCTTTTGGTTTAACGTTGATAATCTTGAAACCAAGAAAGTAAAGAGAAATAAGTTTTCTAACAATAGATGTATTATCTTCTTCAGGTTCAATCTCAAAAGTTGCATCTTCTACTTGTATAGTTCTTGTTTGATGATTAGGAGGATAGATTTGCAATGCTGATGAGCCCTGCCTTGAAATCTTAACTTGATCTCCTCGTTTTAATCCCATGTCTTGAATCCAATATTTTGGAAGAGAAACAATGTAAGAAGATTTTCCAGTAAACTGTATCTTTCTAGTTTCCTCTCTATCTTCCATAAACTATATGGTTTTTTTCCATCTATATAGATTGTTGTATGAATATATTCAAATTTGAAATTAATATTTAGAATTGAATTTGGTATATACTATGGATTCGTTTGAGAAAATTTGTCATACTATAGATGCTCTTTTTGGCAATGGAGTTTCAAAATACTTACCAAAACAAATCCGAATTACTTATTCTAAGAAAAACGGAAGAATTCGTTCAGTGTATGATGAAAACAAACTCCTCTGTACTTTGAGAATAGATGGTGGTTTAGCATTAACTTCCTATTTTGCTCAAATGTTGTTGAAGAGTAAAAAATTCAAAGAAAACTGTCTGGTAGTGGATAAAGATTCAAAACCCTTCGTCGAAGAAGGGCGTTCAGTTTTTTGTAATCATGTAGTATGGTGTGGAAAAAATATTCTTATTTCATCAGAAGTTCCAGTCTTATTCGATAAAAAGGTCATTGCTGTAGGTAGGGCAGTTTTATCATCTGAGATGATTGAATCACAGAATCGAGGCGTAGCTGTAAAAATCAGAGATAGTTTAAAAAGTCAGAATAAAGGAGATCGGTCATTATGATGCGCGGCGGAAATCGCAATATGCGAAGAATGATGGACAAGATGGGTCTTGATATGAGTGAGCTCCCAAATGTTCAAGAAGTTATTATCAAGACTGACAAAAAAGAGATCATTATTACAAAACCTTCTGTAACTGAGATGAAGGCTAAGGAAAATACAATTTTCCAAGTGGTTGCAGACAGCTATGAGGAAAAAGAACTAGAGACTCCAATATTTAGTGATGAGGACATAGAACTAGTATGTCAACAATCAAGTGTCTCTAAAGAAAAAGCTATAAACGCACTAACTGAGGCCAAAGGCGATCTTGCTAGAGCCATTTTATTGCTTACAACAAATTGAAGGGTTTAGTCGTATATTCTGATATTAAATTAGTAGAAAAATGAAGGTTTTAATTATTGAACCGAAGATCTCTGATCTGAATGAAATTCAAGGGTTCCAAAAAAGACGGTTCTAAAGAAAAAGCAATCACCAAAGAAATGCCAGCTACCACTATTGCTCCTGCTAAGGTTGATACTATAATCAAGGCTTTGTCGGGTCTGGAATCTGATATAGATTCCCTAAACGAAAAACTTGGGGATATGAAAAAACAGCTAAATCAAAGGACAGAAAAAGAAATTGACAAATTAAAAGACCAAGTCACACAAATGGCCACAAAAGAAGCTGAGTCAATCATTTCAGAAGTACGCGAGAAAGCCAAATCAGAATCTCAAAGAATAATGACTGCAGGGGATCTTAACCTAAAAGATGTCCAAAATAAGATTGATACCAAATTTAATGAGGCCGTTGATCTTGTCGTGTCAACTGTTCTGAAGGCATAAACCTAAATTTCACTTTGTTGGAGCTTTATTATCGATCCATTAAAGGAATCTCATATTGGAATTGCCACTACTTATGGAAAACCTTACTATAAATTCGTAAAAGCTCTTCGGACTCTCAACTTGAAATACGATTCCATTTTACCTAGTGAAATCAATTCTTATCAAGGAACCCTAATTCTTACAACCAACAAGGAAGCACCAGCAACTTCCCACAAAGCTATAATGTATGAGGAAATTCTTGGAAAAGACCCAGCCGTAATACTGGGATTAATGATTCAAAAATTGGAACCAGAGTTGGACAAAAATGAGCTTATACTAGGAATCGATCCGGGTCATAGAACTGGTCTTTCTGTGTTCTATTTTGGAAAGGAAATAGAAAGATCAATTTACACCTCAATTAATCAACTAGTTTCTCATGTAGCAAATATTTTAGCTGAACTCAAAGCTGAACGGAAAATTGTAAAAATTGGAAATGGGAACATGAATCTTGCAAAAAAGATTACCACATCTTTGAACTTACATTTTTGTTCAGATTTTGAACTAGAATTTGTTGATGAAAGAAAAACCTCACTTAAAACTAAAAACTATAATCAAAGAGGAAAGCGAGACATGATGTCTGCAAAATACATTACACAACGTGAAGGTTATAGGCATTTTATTTTGCCATTGTCAAGAACTGGCTAAAAATTCCAAAAAACAGATCCTTGAATCTGAAAACTTTTAATATTTTGTTCATTCTTTTTAAGAAAATCCATAAAAAACGAATTTCGAAATAAACGGTAAATATTTATATCGATTTGGTCGATTCTACGAAATCCATGTTTTTAAAATGAACGATCAATCAAATTTTTACAAGAAAAACTGTAAAATTTTATAGAAATTATTGATC
>JAUXKJ010000059.1 GCA_030624325.1 Nitrososphaerota archaeon | reverse complement strand
ACTAAAACCATCTGCAGTGATTCATGAGCCAATAGACATTAATGAAATCATTATAAAAACTAACGAGCTATGTGCCCCAACTACTGACTCAGAACAACACATGAAAAAAACCATGGTTACACTTGCATTGAAAAATACCTTGCTTCAATTAGGCGTCCAAGAACTTGACAAAGTTGTTGATTTGTTACATAAAGATTACAATTGTACTCTGGAGGATTGTTATGAATATCCACAATATCTAAAGCAGGTTTTACAAGACTTGTTTGGAAATTCATATCGAGACTACATCCTTAGCTCTCTTACCGAAAACATGAAAGAAATAATGTCACAGCAATCAATTAAAGAATTTCTTCAAGAACTTAGTGCTTAAAGAACAGTTCATTTAATTTATTTTCTAAGCTTCTTAATTTCTTGTGTTACCATAGGCAAGAATGCACCAACATCGGATACTATTCCTACTGCTTGCCAAGTTCCTCTATCCATAAGCTTAGTTACGGTGGGCTGATTAATATCAACCACAATTATTTTAACATCTGCAGGAAGCATATTTCCAGTAGCAATTGAATGTAGCATGGTAGAAACCATAATTACCATTTTTGCATTTTTTAAGATCTCTTTGTATTTTTGTTGAGCTTCAGAAATATCTGTTAACACACCAGGTAAGGGACCATCATCACGGATTGATCCAGCTAAAACATAAGGAATCTTCTTTTTGATGCATTCATACATAATTCCTTTGTTTAGTTTTTTACTTTTTACCATCTTTGCAATAGAACCAGCTTTGAATACAGAGTTGATTGCTTGCATATGATTTCTATATCCTCTAACTGCAAGAGTCCCATCACGAACATTCATTCCAAGTGAAGTTCCCAAAGTAGCATATTCTATATCGTGAACTGCCAAAGCATTTCCTGCTAAAAGCGCATTAATGTATCCTAGTCGAATCAATGTAGCAACAGATTCAACTGCACCAGTATGAACAATTGCAGGCCCGCCTACAAGAACAACCTTTCCACCAGATTTTCTTGTTTTGTAAATGTCTTCAGCTACTTTTTTTGCTATATGTTGAGTTGGTCTTTCACTTGAGCTACTTCCTCCCATAAATTGAAACACATTCATGCCTTCTCTTGGTCTTTTTGGAGGCATAATTTTTACACCGTCTTCACCAATCATAATTTTATCTCCCTTCTTAATCTCCCTAATTGGAACACATTTTGCCTTGTTTGCTTTTACAACAATGCATTTATCCATCATCATATTTTCTACTTTAATCCATTTCCCATTTCTAAAAATCTGAGTATAGTTATTAGTAGTACTGTAGAAATTTTCAGGCATGGTACAATTTTTTGGTGCGGCTTTTAGTTTGACCTCTTTTTGAATTTTTGCAGTAGCCCCCTCTCTGTAAACTAGTTCAAGAATTTGATCAAGATGCTTTTGGTTCTTTCCAATGACGCGTAATTTTGCATAACTTTCATCACGTTTCTTTTTTCCAATATTGATTTTTAGAATTTCAAATTCCCCATCAAGATCCATTACCCCATCAAAAATTTTTGAAAGAATCAAAGAGTCTATTATATGGCCACTAACTTCAATTTCTCGAGAAAACTGTTTCATCTTTTAATCACACCGGGAGAGATACTTTACCTTTGTATTCGGGAATGTTATCAGTCTTAAGCATTTTTTCAATCTCTTCTTTTTGTTCTTTTGATACGCCCTGAACAATTGCCTTTGAGATCCCGTTTTTGTCACACAGAGCAAGAATATATCCACTAGAATCCGTTAAAACAAACCCCGATGATTCATCAATAAATGCATAAAGATTTTCTTTTCCTACAGGTTCCCAAACATTTGTTTTATTATCCCTTAGAGCCAAGGCCGGCATGGCTTTGTTATTAGTTAATTTATTAAGATATTCTCTAGATTCTTGAACTCTTTTTTTGCCTTCTTTTAGTGCAGCAAAGTATTGCATATAAGAAAAAGAATTGAATTATTATTATAAAGCATTCCAATCATGTTTCCAATTTTTCCAGTAATCTAGTTACTATTTTTCCATTTTCATTTCGTTCTTTAAGAATTTCATCTAATCTCTTTTGATTGTTCTTTCGATTTTTCTCATTTGCAATAAGCTGAAAATATTCTTCATCTAAATCGTTGTTTGTTTGAAGCCGTTTGATTATTTCAAATAATATTCCAATTACTTCTTTTTGTGCTTCAATTAACTCATCTTTACTTTTTTCAGACATTATTTCATTGATTCTAAAAGTTTGTTAAGAATATTTCTCAAATGTTCATTTTTTATTTCAGTTTTTGCACTATCAATAAAAGTTTGAAGATTTTTTTTTGGGTGCCCTTTCTTCAAATATGCAATTGCTTGAAAAGCCATTTCCAATTTATCAATTTCATGAACAAAAACAGATTCCTGAGACTTTCTAGTTTGATATTCAAGCCAAATTTTATGGTATTCTTTTCTTAGATTAGATGGAAGATCATTAAGAATTTTTTCCATTGTTTTATTTTCCTTATCAATTTTTTCTAGTTTTTCAATTTCATCTGGAGCCAAATCGCCAATTTTAGATTCAGCAAGATCATGCAACAAAGCCATCCTCAAAATCTTATTTGTATCAAGATTATGTAAATCTGAAAGGATCATTGACATTAATGCCATAGAAAAGCTATGATCAGCTACAGATTCTCCATTTTTTAGACCTAAATTTTTCTTCCAGCCGGTTCTTTGAATATTTTTTAAATTCAATACAGATTGAAAAAAATCTTCAACCAAAATCTAGAATTTCCTTGTATCTCCTTCTAATAAACCAGAACCATGATGTATTCTATCAATGTGTTTTGATAATTCTTCCTTAGAATCAAATACAGAGTCACAATAGGGACAAGAAACTTCAGCCACATTAGTTCTAACTTCGTTGGGCATATTAAACTATAGATTTTTTTAGAATGTTTCGAATAAGATAATAACATAAAGCACCTCAACGTTTTAGTGAAAATTTATACAAAAACAGGAGATGACGGAACTACCGGTTTACAAAATGGTATTAGAACTTCTAAATCAAATCCTAGAATTTTAGCGTATGGTGCAGTAGATGAAATTAATTCGTTTTTAGGTTTGATTTTATCAGAACAAATCGATGAAGATATAAAAAAAACATTTACAAAAATTCAAAATGACTTATTTGTGGTGGGTTCAGATTTGTCTAATCCAAATTTGAATGACTCAAAAAATAGAGTGACTGATGAGATGGTAAAATTCTTAGAAGAAAAAATAGATAGTTTTGAAAACGAACTTTCCCCAATTACAAATTTTATACTTCCTGGAGGCAATTTAGCAGCATCTTGGGTACATATTTCTCGCGCTATTACTAGAAGAGCAGAAACAAAAGTAATTACGTTATCTGAAAAAGAAAAAATCAATAATTTTTGTGGGGTATATCTTAATAGGTTATCTGATTTGCTTTTTGTTATAGCTAGAACAATTAACAAACGAAATAGAATTAACGATATTATCTGGAAACCATAAAAAGACACACTTTAATGCCCTAAATTGAGAAAATTCCGATGTGCCAAGGTAGCTCAGCCCGGGAGAGCACTCGGCTGAAGACCGAGCTGTCGCGCGTTCAAGTCCCGCCCTTGGCACCATTATAGTTTAATTAAAAAGGACTAGGCAGGAAAAATTTCGATAAAAATACTATTTTTACGTGTAAACAAAATCCTGCATAATCTTTTAATATTTGTACTCCTCTTTTTTTTCCGTTTCACATATGACTAATAAAAAAACCAAAAAAGAAGACAAAGTAAAAACATCAAAAAAAACAGCAAAAACAAAAAAAGCACAATCAAAATCCAAAAAGAAATCAAAAGAAGTACCTAGTGACGATGCGGGTTTAATTGTTATTGTTGATGTTTTT
>JAUXKJ010000051.1 GCA_030624325.1 Nitrososphaerota archaeon | reverse complement strand
CCAGTATCGGAATCATTGAAATCTCAACTACAAACGTGCGATATATACATTTCTGTTATTTTCAAAATAAATGAGATCTTAATGAATAGATAATCTTGGGATATTTCAATAAAATAAGAAAAAGAAGATTTGTTTAACCTCTTCCTTGAGCTGCGTATTTTCCAGATTTTGCTTTGTAGAATAGTGCTCCAGCGATTCCGCCAAAGACAGCAGCAGAAATTGCAGATGCGCCAAGCACACCGTCTGCTGATAGAACGGGGGTTCCTGAACCGCTAGCTGGATTTGCTTCTGCAGCTTCCATCCTTCTTAATGCAAGCTCGAGTGTTTCTTCAAGTGTGCCAACACCTATCTCGCCAGCTTGACCGACGTTACCCATGTACTGTGCATAGGCTAAATCTAAACCTGCGAATCCATAGTATCCCAGGACGTAGACTGCAAGAATACTTGCTATTAGTATGGGTTTATTCATATCGTTTACCTGTTGAGGAAATGACTGCCGTCGCTATTTAACTTTTTTCTCAGTATCAATTTTGGTAATTAATTATTGATTTGAAGTAACGTTTATCTTTGTTCTACAGGCACCGCATGCCATGGGACGTTTGCACACACACAATCATGGAAAATCTCACTCTACTAGACCGATCATATTGAAAAAACCATCATGGATAACCCAAAAACCCGAAGAAATCCAAGATCTAATTACAAAATACGGAAAGGAGGGATTCACCTCAAGTCAGATTGGAATTAAACTTAGAGATCAACATTCAATTCCACTAGTAAAACCAATCATCAACAAAGGAATTACTGAGGTTTTAGCAGAAAACAATTTGAAAACAGAACTCCCAGAAGATTTGCAAAACATTGTCAACAAGTCTATTGGACTGCAAAAGCATCTTAGAACTCATAAATCCGATCACCGAAATGTCAGATCGCTTGAATTAATCGAAGCCAAAGTTCACAGGCTTTCAGTATACTATAAGAGAAAAGGTCTAATCCCAAAAAATTGGAAATATAAGTCCGTAGTCGCTCAACTTGAGTGATGGAAAAAAATTTTGAAACATCTTTAAACTTTTTTGAAGAAAAAATTTCAGGCTTAATTAAATCTGGAAAGAACATTTCAGTAATTACTCACATTGATTGTGATGGCATTACCTCTGGAAGTATTATTACAAAGGCCCTAATCCGAGCAGGTGCAAAATGTACCATTAGAACCGAGTCAGAGTTTAACAGAAACCTTGTTGAAAAACTGAAAAAGGATTCAAGGGATTTTCATGTAATTACCGATTTGGGTGGAGGGTTTGCAAAAGACCTTGATGAAGTACTTGGGGATAATTGGATAGTTCTTGATCATCATCAAATTCCAGATGAGGAACTTGACAATGAACGAGTAATCAATGCATGGAAATTTGGAATTGATGGAGGCGTACAAATTTGCGCAGGTGGAATGGCCTATCTTGCCGCAAAATCCCTAGATGAAAAAAATGTCGACTTGGCTGGTGTTGCTGTGGTTTCTGCACTTGGAGACAGACAAGATCAGGGTGAAAAAAAATCCTTTGTTGGAATAAATTCTGAAATTGTAGAGACGGCTAAAAGTCTGGGTCAGCTAGAAGTTGATTTGGATTTATTGTTAGTTGGTAGAGAGACTAGACCTCTTCCTGATTCACTGGCATTTACATCACAACCCTTCATTGAGGGACTAACCTGGAATAGGGATGCATGTTTATCATTACTCAATTCATCTGGAGTTAAACTAAAGGATGGAGGTAGATGGCGAGTTCCATCTGAGCTCGAAGAAGAAGAAAAAAGAAAGGTAATTGAAGCAATTACAAAATTTACCGTAAGCAAAAATGCAACTCAGATTATGGAGGAGTTAATTGGATATACTTACACATTTCCTCAAGAAGACAGAAGAAGCTTTCTCAGAGATGGAAGAGATTTTTCTACAATGTTAAACTCTTGTGGCAGAATTAGAAAGGCAGGAGTTGGAATTGCAATTTGTATGGGTGATAGAAATAAGATGCTCAAAGAAGGAGAAAATATTCTAGCTGAATATAGAAAAATGATTCGAAATTACATGAATATTCTAGGAAACGAAAGATGGAGAATTAATGATAACCACAATTATGTAATGATAAATGCTGAAGGTGTGGTTCCAGAAACCATGACAGGCACCATTTCTTCTTTAATGGCCGGTTCTCCAAAAAATGCAGGCAAAATTGTAATTTTGAGAACCAATGGAGAACAAGGAACAATAAAGTTTTCTTCAAGAAAATCCCTGGGCTGCAAATCCGATGTAAATTTGAGTTTACTAATGAGGACAGGAGCTAAAAAATTCAATGGGGTAGGTGGAGGCCATGATGCAGCAGCTGGGGCTAGAATAACTAAAGACAAATTGGATGGATTCTTAGATTTTTTAGAAGAGAATGTCGCTAAGGTGCAAAGTACAAGTAAATCTTAACAACCTTTCAAAAGAAAAGGCAGAGTCCATAAAAAAAGCATTAGAGCCAGACAACGTAGATTTTCCAGAAAACTTGACTCTGAAAGTAGAAAATGTTGATAACAAACTTGTTCTTATTTTTAAAAGTCAGGGTAACATGAAGAAGTTAATTGCTACAGTTGATGAAGTTTTAGAGCATGTTCAAATTGCACTTAAAGTGATAGAGTAATGCTTGATCCTAAAATTATTAGAGAAAATCCAGACAAGATTCGAAAAATGCTCAAAGATAGGGCGGTTGAGTTTGATCTTGATGGTCTGGTAATACGAGAAAAAGAAAGACGTGAGATGATTATCAAGACAGATGAGCTTAGAAAAAAAAGAAATCAAGTTTCATTAGAAATTGGAAAGCAAAAAAAAGCTGGAAACGATGCATCTTCTTTACTAGAAGAAATGAAAAAGGTTTCACAAGAATTAGAAACCTTAGAATCAACTCAGAACAAAGTAAATTCAGATTATGCTAAACTTGCATTTACCTTACCCAACTTAATTCATGAATCAGTACCTATAGGGCAGGACGCAACTGCAAACCAAGAGTTAAGAAAGTGGGGAAAAACACCTCAATTTGATTTTAAAGTTCAGGACCACATTGATCTTTCAACCAGCTCTGATCTAGTTGATTTGGAACGAGCTGCAAAGGTTGCAGGGGCTCGTTTCTATTATTTAAAAAATGATCTCGTCAGACTAAACCAAGCACTGATTCTTTATGGTTTGGATTTGCTAGATGAGAAAAATTACAAACTAGTACAGCCACCTTACATGATTAATCGAAGTTCCATGGAAGGCGCTATCATCGCCGAAGATTTTGAAAATGTTATTTACAAAATTGATGGCGAGGATCTTTATCTGATTGGTACCTCAGAGCATGCTTTAGCTGCAATGCACGCTGATGAAATTATTGAAGGTGTAGAACTTCCACTCCGATATGCTGGAGTTAGTACATGTTTTAGAAAGGAAGCAGGAGCTCATGGAAAGGATCAAAAAGGAATTTTTCGTGTACACCAATTTGAAAAAATAGAACAATTTGTTTTCTCAAGACCTGAGGATTCTTGGAAAGAGCATGACTTGATGATATCAATTGCTGAAGAATTTTATCAAAAGCTTGGAATTCCGTATAAGGTAATGCTTCTTTCAAGTGCAGATATGGGAAAAATTTCTGCAAAAACATATGACATTGAAGCATGGATGGCAGGACAAAATGCATATCGTGAAATTGTATCTTGTTCGAACTGTTTGGATTATCAAGCAAGAAGATTAAAGATTAGATTTCGTGACAAAACAAATGAACCTACCCAATATCCCCATACTCTTAACTGTACACTAGTGGCAACCTCAAGAACATTGGTTGCAATTTTAGAAAACTTTCAAACTAAAGATGGTCACATTTCAGTTCCACAAGTTTTACAAAAATATGTTGGAAAGAAAACCATCTAAATGGAGTACAACTTATATTCTGGCTCCAAAGGTCGATATTAGTTGGCACGAAGAAAGACCAGAGTAAAAGACAAGTGGCGAGAAAAAAAATGGGTCACAGTTATTGCACCAGATTCATTTAACAATGTTCCAATTGCATACATTCCAATTACTGATGAAGAAAATGCAAAGGGAAGAGTAATTGAAGTAACACTTTTTGATATTCTAAAAGGAGATACTTCCCAACACCAGTACAAAATTTACTTCCAGATTGATAAAGTAGAAGGGGATAAGGCAACTAGTATTTTCAAGAGATATGAATATGCTAAAGAATTTTTGCGAAGCTTAGTTAGGCGTGGTTCATCCAAGATTACTTTTGTCTCAGAAGTTAAAACTAAAGACGGATATATTTTCAGAATTAAAATAATTGCTCTAACT
>JAUXKJ010000093.1 GCA_030624325.1 Nitrososphaerota archaeon | reverse complement strand
ATGCAATTGATATTTTTGAATTAAAACCAGAAGATTTGGAAGAAATTACTTCTGCTTCACTTCCAGCTGCTAAATGGTTTGGTAGAAAGTTAGGACTACCTACAAAATACGTTGAAGAAATTTTTAGATTGGCAAAAATTGATTCTAAAACTATCGGTACTAACATATCAAAAGATGATGTGAAAAAAATTTTTGATTCATTAAATGAAATTTTAAATAAAGTTGTTAATGGAATACATGAACCAATAATCATAAAAGATGAAGAAAAAAATGCAGTTTATCCAATAAAACTTGGTACAGAAAAAAATTATTCAGAAGTTTCAAGCTTTATGGAAGGTCTAGATGAATTATTTTCAGAAGAAATTATTGAGGACGGAAAAGAAACTCAAGCAAGTGGTGTTAATAAAAAAATAGCCGAGCTACAAAACAAACTAGATGAACAAAATAGTGCAATAATCAAAGTAAAAGAAAAATCAAAAGAAATATCAAATGTAGCAAATGAACTTCTCAAATTAGTTTCTCAAGGAGTTTCTTCATTTAAGGATCCAAAAATAATTGATTTACTAAAAAAACATAATTCTAGAATCATAAGTGAAAAAGGAATCACTCTACTAAAAATTAATGATGAAAAAATGAAAATAAATCTAGATACATCAATTCACGCAATTGCTTCTAATTTATTTAATGAAGCAAAACGTCAAAGCGCTGCAATAATTTCTATAGAAAAATTAAAGAAAAAAGCAGAAAAAGAAATAGAAATACAACAAAAACAAGTTGAAATTACAAAGACATCCATTACATTTTCTGAAGTAAAAAAGAAAAATTGGTTTGAAAGATATCGTTGGTTTTACACTACTGATGGTATATTGGCAATTGGAGGACGTGATTCCTCTTCAAATTCGGCTATTATTAGAAAACATCTTGAAAAAAATGACAAGGTTTTTCATGCAGATATCTATGGCTCACCATTTTTTATTTTAAAAGAGGGTACTGAGTCTATCAGTCCTGCAAGTCTCAATGAAATTGCTCATGCCACAGTATGTTTTAGCAGAGCTTGGAGAGAAGCAGTGTATGGTTCGAATGCATATTGGGTAGAACCAGAACAAGTGAAAAAAGCAGCACCTAGTGGACAGTTTCTTGCCAAAGGAGCATTTGTAATAGATGGAACACGTAATTTTGTCAACATTTCAACCTTAAAGTTAGCAGTGGGGATTGTAAAACAAGATACCAGTTACTTGATTACATGTGGACCACCAAATGCAATTAAAAAAAATAGTTTATGTTATGTTGTAATTGAACCAACTGGTTCAGAAATGACTGATGTTGCAAAAAAAATTAAAAACGAATTAGTACAGATGAATGAACAAGTTGTAAAAACATTCAGTTTAGATGATTTTGTTCGTGTATTGCCAGCTGGAAAAAGTCATGTGGTGGAAACAGGAATAGGCGATCAATCCAGTGAAAAATAAAAAACCAATTTTTGTTATTGATGCAATGCTTGGCAACCTAGCAAAAAAATTAAGATTGTTAGGATATGATTCTCTTTATTCTTCTGATATTGAAGATGATGAATTAATTTCTATAGCAAAAAAACAAAACAGAATCATGATTACAAAAGATGTACAGTTAGCTAAGAAGGCTTCAAAACAACGAATTGAAACTATTCAAATTACAAAATCTGATGAAATTGATCAATTTGGTCAAATTAAGGACAAGGTCAACCTTGGAAAATTTACAATTAAAGCAAGTATCACTAGATGCCCAGTGTGTAATGGTACTTTGATAAAAACTGAAAAAAAACTAGTACAAGGTCATGTTCCTGAGGGAGTTTTAGAAAATACTGAGGATTTTTGGAAGTGTAGTGATTGTAAAAAGATCTATTGGGAGGGAACACATATTCAAAATTTACAAAAATTTACGGAGAAACTAAATGACAAATTATAAACCAATATCAGATAAGGATGGAGAAATTCTTGTTAAAACAGCAAGGAAGGTTGTTTCAGAATTTCTAAAATCTAATAATAAAATGAAATTAGATTCTGAATTTGAAAAAAGTTTTTCCTTTAATTCAGGTGTTTTTGTTACCTTAAATGATCCCTCAGGATTAAGAGGTTGCATTGGTTATCCTCTTCCTGATAAAAAATTGTACAATGCGTTAGAAGATGCTGCAATAGCAGCAGCTACAGAAGATCCAAGATTCCCTAAAGTATCTTCAGAAGAATTAGATAAAATTACTTTTGAAGTAACGGTTCTAACACCTCCCGAAGAAATTAAGGTTGAAGATCCCTTGAATTATCCTTCCAATATTCAGGTAGGTACAGATGGTTTAATTGTAAAATTTGGTTTTAGTTCTGGTCTTTTATTACCTCAAGTACCAATTGAGTATAGTTGGAATGCTGAAGAATTTCTTGGACATACTTGCGAAAAAGCAGGACTTCAAAACGATATTTGGAAAAATAGTCAAATTAAAGTTCTAAAGTTTCAAGGTGTAATTTTTAAAGAAGAATCATCAAACGGAAAAGTTGTACCAGTAAAATTATAGAATTTTACCAGCTTCTGCATCAAGTTCAATTTCGTTTCCATCATTGAGTGAATCAAATTCTAGGTTGGATACAATAACCATAGGTATGTTTGCCAATGCACATCCTGATGCTACTGATAAATCTGCTTTGGTACAAATCATCGCTAAAGGTGCTGAGCCATTTTTTTTCAGTGAATAAATGGTGTATGCTCCTACACTACTTCCAATTCCATAAGGAAAAGCAAGTATAACTCCTTTGATTGATTTTTGAAACTTGTCGTGTTTGTCGTCGTGAATAATCCCAGTTTTTTTGTCAACTGCTCCTAGAAAGTTAATTGGGTTTAGTGTTTTCATGATTTTTCCTTTAACCTTTCCTTTTACGATGATCTTAAGACTCATTTTGTTTCATCCTCTATGATTTGATTTAATGGTTTTAGATTTACATTCACACCATTAGAGTTCTTCAAGTAATAAGCACCTTTGATGCT
>JAUXKJ010000004.1 GCA_030624325.1 Nitrososphaerota archaeon | reverse complement strand
TGATAATTGCATTGGAAGACTATTTGTAAAAAATTCGGGATTTACATCCAATAAGTTACTTGGTAAAAGAATTAAAAATACTCTCAAGAAAAACCCTATTTCAAAATGTTACATTTGTAAGAATATTCTTTCAAATCTACAATCCTACATTGCAAAAATGTTACAAGTTTCTGGAGGCTATCAGTACTCTACTTTTCTTGTAGGAGCAAAACTACAGCCTTCAATAATTGATAGGGATGATTCTTTAAGATCAAAATTTAAACTTCGAGGTATAGATAGTGTAAAGACTGACATTACTCAACAACTTGCAAAATCCTTTGCAAGAAAAACCAAAATAAAAATAGATAATCATCGACCTGATTTAGCTTTTACTATTGATTTCAAAAATGATATTTCGGAACTCTCGATTCGCCCTTTGATTTTTTTTGGAAGGTACACCAAAAATGTTAGAGGAATTCCTCAAAAACAGACTAAATGTCCTAGTTGTTTAGGAAAGGGTTGTTTTTCTTGTTCTTTCCATGGGATCTCAGAATTTGCTAGTGTTGAAGGTCGAATATCCCAATTTTTGTTCAAAAAATTTGGCGGTACCCAAGCAAAAATAACTTGGATCGGTGGTGAAGATAAATCAAGTCTTGTTAATGGAAATGGTAGACCATTTTTTGTAAAACTACTTTCTCCAAAAAAACGTAAACTTAGGTTAAAGAAAAACTATCTTCAAAAAGAAATTGCTATAAAGAATCTTAGGATCACTGATGAGATCCCTAATGTACCTCTACAGTTCAGATCTAAAGTAAAATTATCTGTAACAACACAAAATAAAATTTGGACAAAGGATATTAAGCGTCTTCAAAAACTCAAAAAAACACCCATACTTGTTTTAGAAAACGGCAGAAAAAAAACTCAAAAATTCATTTATGAAATAAAACCTAGAAAAAAATCTCCAAAGTCTTTTTCATTGAAACTGACTTTAGATGGTGGATTGCCTCTAAAGCGATTTGTTGAAGGAAATGATGTACATCCAAACCTGACAAAATTTCTTCAAAATCAATGCAAATGCAATGAATTTGATTTTCAAGATGTAAAATTACTCAATTGAAGCATCTAATTGATTTTTTGAAGAGTGAGTGAGGGTACCCCACAAGCCTGCCTCATACCGTAGTGCCCCTCACCCGGAATTGAAGGATGCTATTTTTTTATGATCTATTAAATAAAGCCTTACTGAGAAATCGTCATACCCTATATCGATTAACATTTTTTACACTCATTAACTCGACTTGGTTCATTGGATCCTCTAGTCAAGGTTCGTGAATATCAAGAAAAAGGCATTCTTCCTGAAAAAATTGTATCGTTAATAAAAAAACGGTTTCCTATTGTAATTGAAGGAATTAACCGGATAGAAAAGGATTCATCAGTTCATTTCCCTATTGCCTACGTAGAACCATCTTTGATTATTTCTTCTTCAACTTCTTATGATTATGGAATATTGTTTGCAAGAACCATTCCTCTAGTCTCTGAAAATCAACTTCAAGTAGTTATTCAAGTTTCTGCACCTCTAGTTGCATTTGGATTAAAAGGAACAATTCATGCAATACTGGCTCATGAATTCCTCCATTATTTGGAATTAGTTAGAAAGGTTTCAAAAATGGAACTTCTTTCTGATGAAATAACAGGAAATTTATTTGAAAGTGTATATGCAGATACCACTAGACTTTTTGAACCTAGAGCTGTTTTTAATGATAAAACTCTATTACTTCACATTACGAAAAAGTTTCCCGCAGGATTCAGAGATTATAAACTTGAAGACAAAGCTATAAATCTTTGGAAAGAAAAAAATCTTCCAACAACAAACATCACTCTAGATACTAACATAGTCAAATTGTCTGCTGAATCTTTGGCAAAAATAAAACTAGATCCTTTATTGCTTGAAAAAATTAAGCAATTAGAAGAAAAAAGCTCTAAACTTAGAAAGAAAAAATACTATTAATTATTGTATAAATTCTGTTAAACCACATTTGCCGCAGGTTCGTCTGTTTTTATGCTGCGCCATAAAAACACCTTTGCCACACCGTGAGCAGATTTTTTTTGTATTTTGTGCTTTGTCGCCTTCTATTTTGTAATATTTGTATACATTTGGGCTTGATCCTTTTTTGCCAGCCATTACTTAGCTTTCTCCTCAGCAGGTTTTGATTCCTTTTTCTCCTCAGCAGGTTTTGATTCCTTTTTCTCCTCAGCAGGTTTTGATTCCTTTTTCTCCTCAGCAGGTTTTGATTCCTTCTGAGACGCCTCCTTTGGAGTCTTTGCTTTTTCGAGACGTTCAAAAATTACTGGATTTATGTGAGCTTTGGCAAGTTTTTCATCATCATAAACATAAAACGTTCCCGTAACAATCGGCCTTCCGGTTTGATTTTTCATTTTGATAGGAATAACAATTTTTCCATCAAGTTTGAATTGTTTTGTTACCATATCTACAGCTTCGAGTTTTTTCAATTTCCCTGCCAATCCGGCAAATGTACAAGTAATCTCTCTTCTAGAGAGAAATGTGTTATTTACATCATTGACCGTCTCAATCATAGACATTTACCAAAATCCTTTCTATAGTTCATATAAATTTAATTAAAAATCACGAAGAAATTTAAGAAATTGATATGATGTCTTTGTGTGGACCGCTTCATGCTTCACTTGAAAAATCATGGATATCTGCCAAAAGACGCTTCAACTCTTTTGGGCAACGCACGCCACCTTAGTTCTGATATGGATGTTATAGTAAGAGATGCTAGAGTGTCAAAAAAATATTTGGAATTTGATATTTCAATAAATAAACAACACCTTGAAGCACTCCTTGATAATTTGTATCAAATTGCAGATATTGATCATGTAAAACAAGTTGTTGAAGAAACAATTGAAAAAGAAGATGCGATTAAGGATGGCATATCTTTTTTTAACAATGAACGATTTTGGGAATGTCATGAAGTTTTAGAGGGAGTATGGAAAAATTGTTCTGGTGATGAAAAAATTCTTGTACAAGGATTAATTTTAGTTGCAGCTGCTTTGGTACATTATCAAAAAGACGAAGATCAAATCTGTCTTTCTGTTCTAGGACGTGCAATGGATAAGCTTACCAATGCCTCAGGCAAATATCATCAAATAGACATTGATGATATAAAGAATAAAGTTATACAAATTTTAAAGGCAGGAAAAATTTCTACGTTTGAGATTTGATTAGTTGTAAACAGGTTTTAACAACTTGTGATCCTTCAAGAAATCCCAAGCTTCCTTTTTTTGCCTCTTCTTCTGTAACACGAACCGTTTGATCTTTTTTTATTGATTCACCTGAAACTAAAATCGGTACTGGATCATCACTGTGTGCTTTGATTATACACGGAGTAGAATGATCAGCAGAAACCATTACTGATACTTTTTTTGTATCGATATTATCAAGTAATGTTCCAAAGAATCTTTTATCAATTTCTTCAATGTTTTTCATTTTTCCTATAGCATCCCCATCATGCCCAAATTCATCTGGACCCTTGAGATGTACATAAATGGCATTTTGAGTCTCCATTGCTTTTGCAGCAACTCGTGCCTTTTCTTCATAATCCGTTAATCCTCCTGCCTCAAAAGCCTTCATTTTCAATACCTCTGAGATCCCTAATTCAACTGGCATATCTACAATACATGAAAAATTCATCGAATGCAATTCATTTATGGGTGTAGCCTTGGGATATCTATTTCCTGCATCTCGTAACAAAATACTATTTAGCAGTTTTTTTCCATCTTGTTTTCTTTTTTTATTTACATCGCTTTGTTTCATAATTTCTAAAGACTGCTCTGTAAATTCATTTACCAATTTGGCAGTCAATTTTGAACTAGTAGAATCGCTAAGAGGTAAGCATCTCTCAATTTTCATAAAATCACTTACAGCTTTAGCTATTCCCATTCCTGCAACTCTAGAATATGCTGGATCTGTATTGGTAATTTCTGAAGAAAGTGACTCTCCCTCACATCTGATTCGCACTGTAACCCTATGTCCAATGGTTGGTGCTACTACTACAGATGTATTTGGGACTGAAAATTTTATTTTTTGTTCTATTTCTTTTGCGATCGTATTTGCATCATCTCTTTCAATCTTTCTTCCCGCTCTTCGATCAATAATTATTCCATCACCGTTTAATGTTGAAAAATTTCCTCTTAGTGCTAAATCCCCATCTTTAAAATCTGTTCCAACACCAATTGCTTCTATAACTCCTCGCCCAACATAATTGTCATGTTGGAACTTGTAACCCAGCATATTGAAAACAGCTATATCTGATTCAGGTGCAATGCCTTTGCCAACAGAAATTACCTCTCCCATTGCTCCGTTTTTGGCAAGTTTATCAAGATTTGGTGTTACTGCAGCAGCTAGGGGAGTTTTTCCATTAAGATCCGGATGAGGAAGATCACCAACCCCATCTAAAAGCACATAAACTAAATGAACATCAGAATTTTCAGTTATATCCCTCAGCTCCGTTTTTCAACTTTTTTTATGACTGTTTTAAATCTTGCAATTGGTTTGACACTTTAATCTAAAAATATCGATCCATAGAAAGCTTTTAACACGCATTTTTTTTCACTATCTGTTATGGGGGAGATGCGCAAAGACTACGTTCTTGAAAAGTTCATGATCATAAACCCCAAAAATGGAAAATCCTATGAACAGAAAAAATCACCTTACGCTCCTGGAAATGAATCCATGACAAACCCATCTGTGCTTTCCTTGGTAGCAAGAGACGGCATGCTTCAAAGGTTACAGGATAGCGAAGATGACTATGTAAAAAATTGGTCAATTAGGGTTTTTGAGAGTAAAAATCCGGCTGTATCTACAACAACTGAAAATTCCTATAGTGACAAACCACATTATAGCGAGCCTGCATACGGGTATCATTATATCGTTGTTGCCTCGCCAAAACCAAAAGATACCCTTTCAACAATTGATGTCGAGCAATGGTCTAACGTCTTGGTGGTTATTCAAGACAGACTAAGATGGCTTTACACCCAAAAAGGAGTAACCTATGTCTCAATTTATGCAAACCATGGCAAAGAGGCAGGAAGCGACACTCCTCATCCTCATATGCATGTGGTTACATTTTCCACAATTCCACCAATAATAGAATCCGAAGCAGAGGCATCGCACAAAATTCTTAACGAAAAAGGAGTCTGTGCCTTGTGTCAAACCGTTACTGCTGAGATTGGAGGTCCACGACAAATTTTGCAAACAGAAGGTTATGTGGCATTTTGTCCTTGGGCACCATCATATCCATATGAATTTTGGATTTGTCCTAAAAAACACACAACAAGTTTTTCAAAAATTTCTCAAAAGGAAATAAATGATTTGTCTCTTCTACTGCGTGCAACACTTGGCGGCCTTTCCAATAGTATTAAAGACCTTTCATATAATCTGGTATTTCACTTATCGCCTGAAAAGAAGAACAGTAGACAAATTCATTGGCACATTGAAGTATATCCAATTACTGACGCATGGTCTGGTCTTGAACGTGGTTATGGAATTTTCCTAAACAAAATATCTCCTGAGCAGGCTGCAGAAAAATTAGGAGCTTCCTGTAGGAAGGAATTGGCCAACCTGGTTGGTATAGTTTAGAATTTCTGAATAGTTTATTTATCGACTGTTAAAATTGAGAATACATGGCAATTGAAAAATACATTGCAGCTGCCGCTCTTGGTCTATTCATAATGTTTGTTGGTGAAATTTTATCATTGTATTACTTTTTGATAGAACCTCAGATTCCTATTGAACCAGAACCAAAAATTCTTCAGTTTATTTCAATTGGTGTTGCACCAGCTGTAATTCTTTGCGGAACATCTTATATAATGTCAAAAAGATATGGCTCAAAACCAATTGGTAAAATGATTATTGCAGGTGGTGCAATACTTTTAGTTGGCATGATAATTGCGCAACTTCTCTTGGATGAAATTGATACAAACTATTTGCTACCAGCAGTAACAATTACTCCACCACTCTTTATGGCAGTATCAATTCCTGTAATGATTACAGGCATAATTTTACTTCGAGTAAAAAAGAAACGGCCAAAAAAAGAATATTTCTAAATGTGATCGAATCTCATGCAGTTTGAATGTTTTTTAAAACCAATTTTTTCATAAAATTGTTTTACATCATCTGTACAATCTAAAATTGTTTTGTAACATTGATTTTGTTTGGCGTGATCTAAAACGAAATTAATCAATTTCTCACCAATGCCTGTTCCTTGATGTTCCTTGGCAATTACCACATCTTCAATATGGCCAACCTTTCCGCCTTGATGAATAAATTTGGGCTCAATTAACAATGTGGTAGAACCAATCACTTTGGAATCTAAAACTGCAACAAAAACTACATGATTTGGGTTTGACTTTATTTTATTGAAAATTTCTTTTGATTTTTCTTCAGATAGATCACTTGCTTTTCGAAGCGAATCTAGCGATTCTAAAAATCCACCCATAATGTCGCTTTCTTCTAATTTTCTAAATGTAACATCAGCCATTACTTCATCAAATATTTCCTAATTTTTCAAGGAATTGTTGATAGGCTTTTTTGTAAGAGGTTTTGTCACCAATATCCATGAACCCTTTTTTGACAATGAATCCATTGATTGGTTTTTTCTTTGACATTGCTTTTTTAATCACATTGTCCATACCGTAGGGAATATTTTTTGGGATTAGAGAAAAAACTTGAGGCTCCATTATATAACATCCCATGTTAATGTCTGCTTTAATCTCAGGCTTTTCATTCCATCCTGTAACTTTACCATTTTTTGTAGTCTCTATTACTCCATAATTTAGTCGAGTTTTGTATTCAAATAGACTCATGGTAACGAAGGCTCTTTTTTTCTTGTGCTGAGTAATCATATTTTTCAAATTAAAATCAAAAATAGAATCTCCATAAACACAAACAAAGGTATCATCAATGAATTTTTCAGCAGTTTTTAGCTGTCCAGCTGTAGCAAGAGGCTTGCTTACAGCTGCATATTCTATATTTACACCAAATCTTGCACCATCTTCAAAATAATCTTCTATGGCTTTCTTTAGATAACTTACACACAAGACAATTGATTTTATTCCATGTCCTTTCAACCATTCTATAAGATGTTCCAAAAGAGGCTTTTCACCTAAAGGTAGCATTGGTTTTGGAACAAATGTAGTATATGGTTGCAATCTTGTACCTAATCCACCAGCTAGTATTACTGCCTTCACGGTTTGGTATTTGAAATAATGACTATTTATGTTGAGGTATAGATTTCAAGAACATTACAATCGAACTTGTCTTACAAAATTTTTTTGATCTTTTTTAGTACCTCATCCGGGTTTTGAGCAAAAATTAAAATCATTGGTTCCTTTCCAAGGTCACCTTTATGGAAAATCAAGTCAGGAGGTTTTTTAGAATTTTTTATTGCGTTTTTTATTCCCCAAGAAATTGTAGTATTTTCTTTATGTGTTGATGATTCTGGTTCTTCATCTCTATTGTAACTTAAAACAACTAATCCATTCTTTTTTGCTTTTTGAATTATTTTTTGTTCATACTTTACATTCAATGAAGACCTAATTTTTGGAAACTTTTTTGAAGCTTCTAAGACGGCAGTGGCAACATGTTTTGAACCTCCATACTTTAGGTTGCCAGCCATAACTACACTGCTTCCAGCTTTTACGATTCTGCCTTCTATTCCAAGAATATCATTTTTTGAAACTGGATTTTTTTTTGAATATACAAAATTGGTTTGGCATTCTGGAATTAGAGTATGTACTTTGCTTATTTTCTGAAATTTAGTAATTGCGCTACTGAGAAATTTCTCTTCTGTTTCAACTTTGGGCAATGAGTTACTAATTAAATGACCTTTTCCAATTTTTTTTGAATTTTTTAAGGAATTATATGAATAATCTTTTGCAAACTTTACTGCATTACCAAAGTTTTTTCCTTTAGCAATTGCTACAGTTAAGGCTGATGAAAAGTTACATCCACTACCATGAATAATTTTTGTTAATTTTTTTCCATTTACAAAATAATTAACAGAATCTTCAACTACAAAATCTGCAATTTTTCCTTTTTCAAACTCGGTACCCGTAATTACCACATTTTTTGCACCTAATTTTAGAATTTTTTGTGCAGAATGTCGTAAATCTCTTTTTGTTTTAATTTTAACTCCTGATAATTTTTCAGCCTCTAAAACGTTGGGAGTTATAGCATATGCCAAAGGGATTAGCAGTTTTTTGTAACTAGTTAGAGAGGATTTTTCTAAAAGATCTCCTCCTGTTGTTGATTTTATGACAGGATCTAAAATAATGGGTATCTTTGAATTTTTTAATTTTGAAAAAATTGCTTGGATTGATTTTGTGTTATACACCATTCCCACTTTGATAGCATTTATTCTAAAATCAGAAATGATTGAATCAATTTGGCTCTTAATCATCTTTGGAGAAACAGATTCGACATTTGAGAATGTAGATGTGTTTTGACTAGTAATTGAAGTAATTACCGTTAGTCCATACGCCCCAAGTGACGAGAATGTTTTGATATCTGATTGGATCCCTGCACCCGATGATGGATCAGATCCTGCAATTGAAAGAACGTTCATCATGATACCTGAAGAAACTATTGTTTAAATCTAGTAAAAATGTAGATAGTATGTTGAGTACACAAATGAGTGCAGCTCGAAGAGGTGTTGCAACTGAGCAAATGAAACTTGTTGCGAAAGATGAGGATGTTACAATAGATTGGTTATTGCCAAAAATTGCAAGGGGCTCAATAATTATTCCAAGTAATAACACCAGGCCTCAAAAAATACACAATGTTGGCATCGGAAAGGGACTAAAAACTAAAGTAAATGTAAACATTGGAACTTCCACTCTCAAAGTTGACCTTGATGAAGAAATTGAAAAGGCCAAAGTTGCAGTAAAATATCATGCAGACACAATAATGGATTTGAGTGATGGAGGTGATGTTGGAACAATTCGCCGCGCTCTATTAGATGCAGCTCCTATTACCTTTGGAACGGTGCCAATTTACGAAGCATACAATTTTGGCGTTGAAAAACACAAAAATCCCCTTGATCTTACTGAAGATGATTTTCTTAACGCCTTTGAAAATAATGTCAAAGACGGAGTAGATTACACTACAATACACTCTGGAATAACTAAAGATATTGCAAAAAAAATTCTAAAGGTTGAAAGATACGGAGGCGTCGTCAGCAAAGGAGGAACCATTACTGCTGCCTGGATGCTAAAATATGATAAAGAAAATCCTTACTTTTCTCACTTTGATTATCTTATAGAATTGGCAAGAAAATATGACGTGACTTTTAGTCTTGGTGATGCATTAAGACCAGGTTCAATTTTAGATTCACATGATGAATTACAAATCCAAGAAATGATAAATGTTGCACGTTTGACAAAACGAGCCCATGAAAAAGATGTTCAAGTTATGGTTGAAGGTCCTGGCCACGTTCCATTAAATGAAGTTGCAACAAATGTCAGGTTAGCTAAATCATTAATTGGTGATGTACCATATTATGTACTTGGTCCTTTAGTAACTGATGTTGCTTCAGGCCATGATCATATAGCAAGTGCAATTGGAGCTGCAGTTTCTGCTAGTGAGGGAGTAGATCTGTTATGTTATTTGACTCCATCTGAACACTTGGCATTGCCAAATGCCCAAGAAGTCAAAGCAGGATTGATTGCATACAGAATTGCTGCACATGCAGGTGATCTCGTAAAAATTCGAGATAAAGCAATCAAATGGGATTTGAAAATGACAGAAGCCAGACGCACTCTTGATTGGGAAAAACAATTGGCATTATCAATTGATCCAGAAGAAGCTGCCAGAATTCATAGTAGAACTGGTCAAAGACTTGGCAACAATGTTCCATGTACTATGTGCGGTACTGCATGTGTTTACATTATGTTGCCTCAACAACGTAAATATGATAAACAAATTAAAAATATAAATCTAGTTGTGGAGATCTTTCTTTAAACTTGGAACTGTATCATAATTAGACATATCTTCAACCTTTATCCAATTATATTCAGAGTTTTCCCAGTTTAGTTTTATCTCTGGGTTTTTTGTCTCAAATAGAAACGGAAAAACTTCCCATTCGTGATTTTTATACTGTGGAGAAACAATTCTCATTTTTTCAGCCTTTTTTACGAGTATAATTTGTTCCTCATCTAATCCAACTTCCTCAAATATCTCAATTTTAGCACGGGCAATAGGCAATTCGTCTTTTTCAATTATCCCGCTAATTCCTGCCCACAGTTCTCTCATACTTTTTACTTTGTCGCTTCTTTTGAGTAGAAGGATTTTTTCGCCATTTGTAAGAAAGCAAGTCACGATCTTTGTAGAACGCGTCATGCATTTTTTTCAATAGCATTAATCATTATTGTCAATTTTTTGGAGGCCTTTTCAAGATCTATATTTTTTGATAATCTTTCTTGGCCTGACTTGATATAATCAAT